>JBGPVO010000053.1:0-7771 GCA_041491705.1 Verrucomicrobiia bacterium | reverse complement strand
GGAACACCGCCAGCACCGGGCCGAACACTTCCTCCTGCGCCAGCGTGTGCTCGGGCTTGACGTTGTCGAATACCGTCGGCGCAACGAAATAGCCCTTGGCCAGTTTGCCATCGGTCAGCGCGGTGCCGCCGATCAAACACTTGCAGCCTTCCTTCTTCGCAATCTCCATGTACCGCAGATCGGTCTCGAACTGCGCCTTGTCCACCGCCGGGCCCATGGTGGTGCCGTCTTCCATGCCGTCGCCCACCTTGATCTTCTTTGCGCGCTCGATCAGTTTCGCGAGAAATTTGTCGGCGATCGCCTTGTGCAAAATCACCCGACTCGTCGCGGTGCAGCGTTGTCCCGTCGAGCCGAACGCGCCCTGGGCGCAGCCTTCAACCGCGAGGTCGAGATCTGCGTCGTCCATCACCACCAGCGGGTTCTTGCCGCCCATCTCGCAGGTGACCTTCGCGAGGTGTCCCGCCGCCTGCCTGGCAACTTCGCTACCCACCTCGCACGAACCGGTGAACGATACAGCGCGAATCGTCTTGTTGTTCACGAATTCATCGCCGACGGTGCCGCCGCTGCCGTACACGAGATTGAGCACCCCCTTGGGCAGGCCGGCGTCCTCATAAATCTTCACCAGCAATTCCGCGCACCCCGGCGTATTGCTCGCCGCTTTGAACACCACCGTGTTGCCCGTCACGAGTGCGGGCGCGGTTTTCCAGACGGGGATGCAGAACGGGAAATTCCATGGCGTTATGCAACTGACCACGCCGAGTGGCTGACGGATCGTGTACACGAACGTGCTGGCCATCTCGCTCGGCGAAGTGCGCCCCTCAACGCGAAACGATTGACCGGAGTAGTACTCGAACAGGTTGATGCTTTTCTGCACTTCTCCGCGCGCTTCGTTGAGCGGCTTGCCCTCCTCATGCGTCATCATGCGGGCAATTTCCTCCTTCCGCTCGTAACAAAGCTGCACCGCCTTCGCCAGGATGCGGCCGCGCGCGGGCGCGGGCGTATCACGCCACGCGGGGAACGCCGCTTGCGCCGCCTTAATCGCCGCCTGCGCTTCTTCGCGCGTCGATTGCGGGGCGTGCCCAATGATGTCGTCCGTGTTCGCGGGGTTGACGTTCGGAACAAACTTGCCGGACGATGACTCCACCCACTGCCCGTTGATGTAGTTCTTGTATTGGTGCGCCTTCGTGGCGTGCTTGGCGGCGGATTTTGGCTTATCAGCGAGGATTTGTGGCGACATGTTTGAAACTCCTATTTGTTGCTCCCCAGAATTTCTTCCGATAACCTCTGCACCGCGTCGAATGGGTCAAGTTTTCTCTGCGCGACCTCAGTCAGGATGGTTTGCGCCCGCGGTGCTTCCAACGTGCGCAGTATAGACGCCGTCATTCGCGATTGCAATAGTCGAATCACCTCGGCGCGCGCCGCCCGCTCGCGTCGCCGCACCAGTTCGCCGGAAGCCACAAGGTATGCGTGATGCGCATCCACCGCCTCACAAAGGATTGTGACTCCGTCGCCAGTCTTCGCGGACGTGTGAATGGTCGGTCGCTCCCACTTCTCGCTCTTGTTTGGAGGGCGAGACTCCTGCCGAGCCTTACCCTCACCGAGCAAGTCCGCCTTGTTGATCACCAGGATGTCGGCGATCTCCATCAGACCGGACTTGGCCCGTTGAATCTCGTCGCCCAATTCAGGCATGAGCACGACCGCAACCGTATCCGCGACTTCTGCGACCTCAACCTCATCTTGTCCCGTGCCCACTGTTTCCACGATCACGATGTCGAAACCCGTCGCGTCCAGCGCATGGACGATTTGCGCTGTCGAATCGGTCAGCCCGCCGTGATGATGCCGCGTCGCCAGACTGCGAATAAACACGCCTTCGTCCTCGCTGTGCCGCTGCATCCGCAGCCGATCCCCGAGCAACGCCCCACCCGAAATCGGACTGGTCGGATCAATCGCAATCACGCCAACGGTCTTGCCTTGCTTACGCAACTCGTCGATCAACCGGTCGATCAGCGAACTTTTCCCCACGCCCGGCGGACCCGTGATGCCCACGATGCGCGCCTTTCCCGTGCGCGCGTAAAGCTCCGACGGCAACGCCTCGCCACCTTCCAGACGCGTCACCAGCTTTGTGAATTCCTTGCCTTGCATCGTCATTTCAACCGCACATTCTTTCTCAGAAATTCGACAATGCTCGCGATGGAGCTGCCCGGGCCGAAGACTTCTTTGATGCCAAGCTTCTTCAGCTTCTTCACATCATCGTCGGGAATGATGCCGCCGGCAAATACCAACACGCCTTTGACCTTTTCCTTCTTCAGCAACTCCATCACGCGGCTGAACTGCGCCATGTGTCCGCCCGAAAGCGAACTGAGCCCGATCGCATCCACGTCTTCCTGCACCGCCGCGGCGACGATCTGCTCGGGCGTGTTACGAATCCCCGTGTACACGACCTCCATCCCCGCATCGCGCAACCCCATCGCCACCACCAGCGCGCCCCGCTCGTGGCCGTCGAGGCCCGCCTTCGCGATAAGCACTTTGATGGGACGCTTCATATCGAATGGCTCGGTCGATACTCTCCGAACGTTGCCCGCAACACCTTGCAGATTTCACCTACCGTTACGTAGTTGCGCACGCAGTCCACAATGATGGGCATCAGGTTCTCGGAACCCTTTGCCCCTTTCTCAAGCGTCGCAAGGCATTTCGCAATCTTCGCGGCGTTGCGTTTCTTGCGCAGCGCGGCCAGTTCATGTCGCCGACGCGGTTCGAGCTTCGGGTCGATCTTCTGCGTCTTCAACGTCAGCCGCTCACCGCTGACAAATTCATTCACGCCAACAATGATCTTCTCCTTACGGTCGACCGCCTTCTGATGTTCATACGCGGCGTGGTAGATTTCCTTGTACACGTAGCCACCCTCGACGGCCTTGAGCATCCCGCCCATGTTGTCAATCTTGTTGAGATACTCGCGCGCTTTCGCCTCCAGTTCGTCGGTCAGCCGCTCGATGTAATGGCTGCCGCCGAGCGGATCGGGCTCCACCGTCACTCCCGATTCGTAGGCGATGATTTGCTGCGTGCGCAATGCGAGTAACGCGGATTCCTCGGTGGGCAGCGCGATGGCTTCGTCCTTGGCGTTCGTGTGCAGGCTTTGCGTTCCACCGAGCACCGCCGCGAGCGCCTCGATCGTCGTGCGCACGACATTGTTTTCAGGCTGTTGGGCGGTGAGGGTTGAGCCGGCGGTCTGCGTGTGGAACCGCAGCATCATCGAACGCTCGTTCTTCGCGCCGAAGCGGTCGCGCATGATGTGCGCCCAGAGCCGTCGCGCGGCGCGGAACTTCGCGATCTCCTCGAGGAAGTTACTGTGGCAATTGAAGAAAAACGCAATGCGCGGGGCGAAACTGTCAACGTCCAACCCGCGCTCGACGCATGTCTGCACGTACGCAATGCCATCGGCCAGGGTGAACGCGATCTCCTGCGCGGCGGTGCAGCCCGCCTCGCGCATGTGATACCCGCCGACGCTGATCGTGTTCCACCCGGGCACTTCCTTCGCGCAAAACTCGACGATGTCGGCAATGAGCCGCAGCGACGGTTGCGGCGGGAAGATATACGTGCCCCGCGCGATGTACTCCTTGAGAATGTCGTTCTGCACCGTGCCGGAAACTTTCGTCCACGGCACGCCTTCCCTTTCGGCGACGACGAGATACAACGCCAATAAGATGGAGGCCGTCGCATTGATCGTCATCGACGTGCTGACCTTATCCAACGGAATGCCGTGGAAGACCTGCTCCATGTCCGCCAGTGACGAGATCGCCACGCCGACGCGGCCGACTTCCCCCAGCGCCATCGTATCATCGCTGTCGTATCCAATCTGCGTCGGCAAATCGAACGCCATCGAGAGACCCGTCTGCCCCTGCGAGAGCAGGTATTTGTATCGCTTGTTGGTTTCGCGCGCCGTGCCGAACCCGGCGTATTGGCGCATCGTCCAGAGCTTCCCGCGATACATCGACGCGTGAATCCCACGCGTGAACGGGAACTTGCCGGGCTCTTCGCGTCGTTCAGTCATGAGGCTCGCAGAGTTCGACCAGCACGCCGTGGGCGGATTTGGGATGAAGAAAGGCGATCTTGACGCGACCCGCGCCGGTGCGCGGCTGTTCGTCAATGAGGCCGATGCCTGCGCCCTTCAATTCCTTGAGCCGCTCGGCCAGATGGTCGGTTTGAAGCGTCAGGTGATGCAATCCTTCGCCGCGCTTTTCGATGAAACGTTGGACAGGACTGTCAGGCGAGGTGGGTTCGAGCAACTCAATGGTCGTCCCGCCCGTCTTCAGGATCGCCACGCGCACCTTCTGCTCGGGCACTTCCTCGATGTGTGAAAGCGTCAGCCCGAGCGTGTCGACCCAGAACTTCTTCGCCTCATCGATGCTTTTCACCGCGATGCCAACGTGGTCGATGCCCTTGATCATACAACGCCCCGCTTCCGTCTGCCTGTCACCCTGAGCGAAGTTCCGACGGAGTCGGAACGAAGTCGAAGGGTCTCTCTCCAAACGACAGAGATGCCTCGACAAGCTCGGCATGACAGCACACGCATGACTAAATTGCCCCTTTCTTTCTCAGGGAAATAATTTCCTCCTGTGAATAACCGAGCCCCGCAAGGACATCTTCGGTGTGCTGGCCCAGCAATGGCGGCGCGCTCCCCGCTTCGCCGGGCGTGGCGGACAGCTTCACCGGCACGCCTGTCATCTTCACGGATTTGAGCTTCGGATGCGGGCGTTCAACAACCATTTCTCGCGCGCGCACTTGCGGGTGTTCGAGCACTTCGCCCACGGAAAAAATCGGGCCGCAGGGGATGCCGTTCTTCTCAAACAATGCCAGCCATTCGT
Organism: Verrucomicrobiia bacterium; assembly: GCA_041491705.1. GTDB lineage: Bacteria > Verrucomicrobiota > Verrucomicrobiia > Palsa-1439 > Palsa-1439 > Palsa-1439. The sequence continues at coordinate 2,909 of JBGPVO010000053.1, read as the reverse complement.
CCGCGGCTTTCCCAGCAAAGATTTTCTCCAGAACCGGGTACAGCTCGTCGTGATTTTGGACACGCTTGGGATTCGTGGCGAATCGCTCGTGCGTCTTCAAGTCCTGCCGTCCGAGCAAATCGCAAAACTGTTGCCAGAGACGGTCGTTGCCCACGGCGAGGTTGAAGTAGCGGTCACTAGCCTTGAACGTCTCGTAGGGGACAATGGTCGGGTGCTGGTTGCCCTTGCGCGTCGGCGATTTGCCCGTGCCGAAATAAATGCCGGCCTGGTATGTGAGAAACGAAACCTGTCCGTCCAACAGCGACACGTCCACCTTTTGCCCCTTGCCCGTGCGCTGCCGCGCCTGCAATGCCAGCAGTATGCCGAGCGTGGCGTAGATGCCCGCCGTAATGTCAGCCAGCGACGTGCCCGTCTTGTACGGCGGGCCGTTCGGGTCGCCGGTGAGGCTCATGATGCCGCCCTGGCCTTGCACGGCAAGGTCGTAACCGGGCCGGTCGGCCCACGGGCCGGTGTGGCCGTAACCCGTCACCGACGCGTAGATGATCTTCGGATTCAACTTCGCGACCTCATCGTAACCAAAACCGATGCTCTGCAGGAAATCGCGACGGAAATTTTCCACGAGCACGTCCGACTGCCGAATGAGCTTCGTCAGGATCTCGCGGCCTTCCGGCGTCTTAAGATTGAGCGTGAGCGATTTCTTGCCGCGATTGATGCTGAGGAAGTACACGCTCTCGCCGTCGAGGAACGGCGGCCCGTAGGCGCGCGTGTCGTCGCCCTTGTCGGGGTTCTCGATCTTGACGATCTCCGCGCCGAAATCGCTCAGCAGCATCGAGCAATACGGCCCCGCCAAAATGCGCGAAAGATCCACGACCCGGATACCGTCGAGAGGTTTCACGACGTCAAGGCTAACGATGCGCGCTTGTCCCCGCAAGCGTTTTCCGCTACAAGCGGGTCTCGAAATGAGAATACACGCCATCGCCGTTCTTGCCGCCCTGCTTTCCGTCAACGCGCACGCAGACGGCGGGGCGACAAACCAGAACGCGCAAGCGATTTTGGCGCGGGTGCTGGCGAGTCGGCCGACGAAGGACTTTTCTCTGAAGGCACGATTGTTCGTGGGCAGTGAGGATCCCGTTTTTGTGGATATCCTCGCGAAGAATGCCGCGGATGAGACGCGGACCATCTATCGCGGCGGCAAAACGGAGGCGCTCGTCGTGCAACCGGTTCATGGTGAACCACGGTTCTACCTGCGCGGCATCGGCGAATTGACCGGCGCAAAACGCACCGAGAAACTGCTGGGATCATACTTCACATACTACGACCTCGGGTTACCGTACCTTCACTGGCCGAACGCAAAGTTTCTCGACGAGGAACGGGTGCGCGGCCGTGATTGCCTTGCCATCGAGAGCCGGGCAGACGGCGAACCGTACACGCGCGTGAAGATGTACATCGACAAGGAATACTATGCGCTGTTGCGGGCGGAAGCGTTTGACGCTAACGACAACCTCGTGCGGCGCTTTGCCGTCACCAGCTTCAAAAGGATCGGCGAACTCTGGGTGCCGCGCGGTTTGGAGGCGGGATTCGTGCCGCCGAGCCAAAGTCTGCCGTCGCAAGAAAAATCACGGCTCGAAGTGTACGAGGGCAATTACGACACGCAGTTGCCCGCCGAGTGGTTCGCCGTGGAGAGATTCCTCGTGGCCCCCGGCGGCGCCAAGGGCGCGGCGCATTGAATTACCCGAAGTTTTCGCGCCTGGCCACCCACTGCGCGCCGAGGCGCTCCCAGTTCCGCAGCTTCATTTGCAGGTGTGTGACCTCGCTCATGCTGCGAATCTGTTGTTCGATGTGCAGCAAGCTCCGTTTCGCGCTCAACTCCTGCTCGATGCGGTCCTCCTTCCGTCCGCCGGGACGGTACTCGAACATCACGAAATCGCCTTCGATATACACAGAGGAACCGATGACCTGTACGTCGAGCTTCTGGGTGTCAACATAGTTGCGCACCAGAATGCCCTGCACCACCCTGAGAATCCTCAGTTCTTCGAGCGTCATGGGCCTACACACCAATCCGCTCGCGGCACGGCGAGCGCCTTGAATCTAACGCCCTAGTCAACGAGTGGCAACGTAGACTTTTCGGCGGTTGCGTCCGGCTGGACTGGCCTCAATCTGAACACAGGGCCGACCGGCTTTTTCGTTGAAGCGCGCGCGCTGAGGCGTTACAAGACACGGAGCGAGGAGATTCTCATGAGCGAACCGATTCGTGTCATTCAATATGGACTGGGTGCCATCGGGCGCGCCGCGGCGCGTGTGGTGCTGAGCCGACCGGGACTACAACTGGTCGGCGCGGTCGATCGCGATCCGAAACTGGCCGGCAAGGATGTGGGCGAAGTGCTGGGCCTTGGCCGCTCTCTCGGCATTACCGTGACCGACAAACCGGTCATGCTGTTCGCCCAAACCCCGGCTGACGCGGTGATCCATTGCACCACGTCAAGTTTTGTGGAAGCCTACGAGCAGCTTACCGAAATCGTGCGCGCGGGCCTGCATTGTGTCACCTCGTGCGAAGAGGCGTTGTTCCCGTACTACCGCCACAAGGTGCTGGCCGGAAAGCTGGATGGGCTGTGCATTCAGAAGTCGGCCGCCGTGGTCGGCACGGGCGTCAACCCCGGCTTGGTAATGGACACGCTGGCGTTGCTGCTGACGATGGCGTGCCAGCGCATCGAGGCGGTGCGCGTGCTGCGCGTCGTCGATGCGGGAACCCGTCGCGAGGCGCTGCAACGCAAAGTGGGCGCGTCCCTGAGCGAAGCGCAATTCACCGCGCTCAACGAGCAACGCAAGGTCGGTCACATCGGTCTGGCCGAGTCGCTTATTTTCCTGGCGGACGGCCTGGGCTGGGCGTTGGACGAACTGAACGAAAGCGT
>JBGPVO010000052.1:0-7791 GCA_041491705.1 Verrucomicrobiia bacterium | reverse complement strand
GCGGGCGATGCCGTGGCTGATTGCGCCCGCCTGTCCCGACACGCCGCCGCCATTGACACTGATGAAGACGTCGAACTTGCCGGCGTTTTGCGTCGCGGCGAGCGGCTGCAAGGCGATGGTGCGTTGGTTGGGAACGCTCAGGTACTCCTCGACAGTCCGTTCATTGATGAGGACCTTGCCTGAGCCGGGCACGAGACGCACGCGGGCGACACTGGTCTTGCGGCGTCCGGTTCCGGTGAATGAGTCGATCTGTTTGGATGCGGTTGCCATGGGAGTGAAAGACTAAATGGAAATGGGTTCGGGCTTCTGCGCGACGTGCGGATGGGCCGTACCGGCGTAGACCTTGAGTTTGGTGATCATCTGGCGGCCGAGGCGGTTCTTCGGAATCATGCCCTTCACCGCGTGCTGGATGAGCTTCTCGGGGTGACTGGCGCGGACCTGCTTGACCGTCCGGTATTTTTCCTTGCCGGGATATTGCGAGTAGGTCATGTAGGTCTTGCCGATTTCCTTCTTGCCGGTGACCACGACCTTCTCCGCGTTGACGACCACGACAAAATCGCCCGCATCGACATGCCGCGTAAACGTGGGCTTGAGCTTGCCGCGCAAGATGTTAGCGGCCTTCACGGCCACTTTGCCGAGGACCTGATTGCTCGCGTCGATAACATACCAGCGCGGTTTTTGCTCTTCTTTTTTGGCGAAAAACGTACTCATGAATTCTCTGTCCAGATATGTGAGGCGGCGTAAAGTAGCCGAACGCTTCGGATACTGTCAATGTCAATTTTATCGCCCGTTTCCCACGTATTTACAGTGATTCGTTTGCAGTCCCATTTTATTCGCGGTATACTATGGCCGGAAAGTTGCTTTTGGTGTGGAGACAACGGCATGAGCGATCACTCGGGTTATAAGAAGCCGACCCCTCCAGGAGGTCCACTGGATTTCTCGGACAAATGGAGCACACGCGGCGAGTCCACTTCCATTGAGTTGGTGGACAAATTGCTTTCGACCCTTCCCGAGGGCGATCCGGCCCGCTACGACCTGTTCCGCCTCCGGCAGCAGATTCAGGAGCATGAGTTGACCCTGACGGAAGCCCGTGCCGCCATTGAAAAGATGGACGAAGTCATCAAGAAGGTGACGTCACCGGCGAATCGCATCGGCACGTTCCTCGGCTTTCCGAAGAAGGATGTTGCGCACGTCGCGGTTGGCGGACACGATTACTATTCCAACGTCGATCCGCGGCTCGACGCGCAAACGTTGAAGATTGGCACCCGCGTGCTGGTGAACGAGGCGTATGTGGTCGTTGGCGACCTCGGCTACGATAGTTCCGGCCCCGTCGGCAAGGTGACGGATGTCTTGAAAGATGGTCGCCTCCGCGTCGGCCAGGAACACGGGCTGCACTCGGTCATCCTGCAGCGGTCCAGCGACCTGCTCAGCGCCAACTTGAAAGTGGGCGACGAAATCCGCATCGATCCCGCGTTTCGCGTGGCGGTCGAGTTGCTGTCTTCTTCCGACAAGCAGGAGTTCTATCTGGAAGACGTTCCCGAGTTGCCGTGGTCGCGCGTCGGCGGACAGACCAGCGCGATCCAGGCGATCAAAGACGCCATCGAACTGCCGTTGCTGCACCCGGATCTCTTCGAGCGCTTCCACTACGCGCAGCCGAAAGGGTTTCTGCTCCATGGGCCGCCGGGCTGCGGCAAGACGCTCATCGGCAAGGCGACGGCCTTCAACCTGACCGGCAAGCTGCGGGAACAGACCGGCCACGACATGAAGGAATGCTTCATGCACGTGAAAGGCCCCGAGATTCTCAATATGTGGGTCGGCGAATCAGAACGGATGGTGCGCGAAATCTTTGGCATCGCCCGCGAGAAACGCAAGCAGGGCTATATGCCGTTCCTGTTCATCGACGAGGCCGAGTCGATCCTCGGCACCCGTCGCGCGGGACGCTACGCCAACATTCTGTCCACGCTTGTGCCGATGTTCTGCTCCGAGATGGACGGCATCGAATCGCTCAACGACGTCGTAATCATCCTCGCGTCAAACCGGGCTGACCTCATCGATCCCGCGGTCCTGCGGCCGGGCCGCATTGACCGCAAGATCAAGATCGACCGGCCGGACAAGGACGGCACGCATGAGATTTTTTCAATTTATTTGACGGAAGATTTGCCGATCGACCCGGCCACCATGAAGACGCACGGCGGTGACGCGAAAGCGGTGGTCGCGACGCTGGTGGATTCGGTCGTCAAGACGTTGTTCGCGCATCGCGATGAGAACCGGTTCCTGGAAGTGCAGTTGCGCAGCGGGCGCACCGCGGTGCTGTACCGGGGCGACCTGATCAGCGGCGCGATTGTCGCCAGCATTGTCGAGCGCGCCAAGGAAATGGCGATCAAGCGCAGCATCGAGTCCAAGAAGGATGAGGGCATCAGCGAGGCGGACCTGTTGCGCTCGCTGGAACTCGAATACGCCGAGAACGACATTTTCCCGCCCACGGACATTACGGAAGACTGGCTGATGTTGCTCGATTACGACCCCGAGAACGTCGTGAAGGTCTCCCCGATTCGACCCGTTTCGGGAGCGCGGTCAAAAGGAGTCAGCGCGGTTGTTTGAGGCCGCGAGCCAGGATGCGGCGCGCCGCGGTCGCCGGCTGCCAGCCATGCAACGAACCTTGGGCATTGAAACCGAATACGGAATCACTGTCGATGGACTGGACAGCGTGGATGTCGTGTCGGAATCGATCGCGCTGGTGCGCAGCTACACGCAGGCCGAACCGCCTTCCCAGGATTCCGCGCTGAAATGGGACTACGACCTCGAAGACCCGCATCAGGACATGCGCGGCTTTCGCGTCGATGAGCTGATGCAGGATTTCGACGAAGCGAAATACTTCGTCCAGGACCAGAACCGCAAACTGAGCTTCCAGGAAATCAAGAGCGACCTCGTCCTCTCCAACGGCGCCCGCTACTACAACGACCACGCCCATCCGGAGTACGCCACGCCCGAGTGCAAGCAGCTTCGCGACATCATCGCTCAGGACAAAGCGGGCGAGCGGATCATCGAGGAATGCGTCCGCCGGCGGAACCTGCGCGCAGGCGGCGGCGTCGTAAAAGTCTACAAGAACAACACGGATTTCGTCGGCCACAGCTACGGCTGCCACGACAATTACCTGATGGACCGCGACATCCCTTTCGATCTCGTAATTCGCGGGCTGACCCCGTTCCTCGTCACGCGCCAGATCGTCGCCGGCGCGGGCAAGGTCGGCATCGAAAACGAAGAGGGCGCGCCCGCCGGCGTGTACCAGATCAGCCAGCGCGCGGACTTTTTCAGCGTTCTCGTATCCATCGATACGATGAACCGTCGCCCGATCATCAATACGCGCGATGAGCCGCACGCCGACAGCGACAAGTATCGCCGGCTGCATGTCATCATCGGCGACGCCAATATGAGCGAAATCTCCGGCGCGCTCAAGATCGGCACCACCTCGCTCGTGCTCGACCTGTTGGAGCAGCGGTTGTGCCCCCTGCACATCGAGCTGGCCGACCCGATCGTCGCGCTGAAAGCCGTCTCGCGCGACCCGAGCTTGAAAAATACACTCCTGCGTCCCGGTGGCCACACGATCGGCCCCATCGACATCCAGCGCGAGTACCTCGCGGCGGCCCAGAAGCATCTGGGCGGGCGCGACGAGGAAACGGATTGGGTGCTCATGACGTGGGAGCAGGTGTTGGCCGATTTGGAGCGCGACCCGATGTTGTGCCGCGACCGGCTCGATTGGGTGGCGAAGAAGTGGATGCTGGACGAGTTCGTCGCGGCCGAGAAGCTCGACCGGGACGATCCGTGGTTGCAATCGCTCGATCTCGAATACCACAACGTGCGCCGCGAGGAGGGCTTGTACGCTGAATTGTTGCGCCAGGGCAACGTGCGGCGGTTCGTGACCGATGACGACATCCGCCTGGCGATCCGACAGCCGCCCCGGGACACGCGGGCGTATTTCCGCGGGCGCTGCATCGAGAAGTTTGCGAAGCAAATGAGTTCCGTGCAGTGGGACGAGATCGCGTTTGGGGACAACGACCACGAATCGGTGGTCCGTCTCCTGAATGTTTTTGACGATAAAGATGTTGGCCGTTATAATGAGGCCATTGACAATGCCGCGGATGTGGAGACATTACTGCGTAACTTGGAGATAACGCGGAGATAAGGAACATGGCCGATCCAAACGCACAGTTTCCGGAACGGATTCACCGCCCGAACTCGCCCGCTCCATGGGAAAAGAAGGAGACCGACGAAGGCGGGCCGCGACGACCTGACGTGGACGCGCCCGACACGAAGGAACTGCTCAAGAAGATGCGCCGCGTCGATCCCAACCAGGCCAAACGCTATCGCCAACGCACCGGAGAGTGAGTCGGCGACAGCCCAGCGAGCAATCGCCATGGACCATCCCCTACCGATTCCGCAATTCCTGCACGATGGCGATTTCCTGAGCGTGCTGAAGGCGCACGGCTACGAGATTGCCCCCCGTTTCGCCGAGGCGGCCGCGAAATTCCAGCATGAAATGGGCAAAGGCGGTATTGCCACCGAGGGCACCACCGTTCTGGCGGTCAAATACAAGGACGGCGTGCTGGTGGCGGGCGATCGTCGCGCCACGGCCGGCAACCTCGTCATGTACGAGCGCGCCGAGAAGCTCATCAACATCGACGAGCGCTCCATCCTGGCGATCGCGGGCGTGCCCGCAGTCGCGTTTGAAATGGCCCGCGTGCTCGAACACAGTTTCAAGTATTACCAACGCAGCCAGCTTCAGGAGATGAGCACGGCGGGCAAGGTGCGCTCGCTGTCGAAACTGTTGAAGGAAAACCTGCCCCTCACGCTGCAGGGCGTGGGCATGGTGGTGCCGATCTTTGCGACGTACGAACTGGCTAACAGCAAAGACAGTACCGGCAAGGTGTACTTCTACGATGCGCTGGGCGCCCAGTTCGAGGGCGTAGATTACGCCGCCAGCGGTTCCGGCTCGCTCGCGGTGCGCAGCGTGCTCCATTACCTCAACACGTGGGGTGACAAGCCGCTGGCCAAATACAGTGAGACGGAAATCGTCGTCGCTGCGTTGCGGTTGCTGGATACGGCGGCCGACAGCGATACCGCCACGAGCGGCTACAATCCCAAGACCAACATTTTCCCCATCCTTCGGGTCGTCACGAAAGATGGCATCCGTGAGATACCCGAGACCGAGTTGGGCCGGGTGTATCGGAGCGAGGTTTAGTTTCCAGGGAGCCCGGGCTGCAGAGCCATGATTGAAGAACCATATCGTTGGGTCGAGGCGATTGCGAATCGCCGCGAGTATATCGAGGACCAGTTGCGACTCGGCAGTCCCGTGGTCGCGCTGAACTACGCCGACGGCCTGCTGCTGCTGACGGTCAGCCGCGAGACGCGCAAGGTTTTCGAGGTCTACGACCGGGTGGCGTTCGCGGCGCTGGGTCATCCCGCCGACATCGAGCGGATGCGGCTGGTGGCCATCGATCTTGCGCACATCGAGGGATTCAACCGCGCCGTGGCCGACGTGTCGCTGCGGCGGCTCGTCAACTTCGGCATGAGCCCCGCGCTCAAGACGGCCTTCGAGCAGGTGTTTAGCGCGCCGCACATCGTCAAGATCCTGCTCGCGGAACTCGGCGACGAACCGCAGCAGGACTCCGTCGTCAAACTCGACTACGACGGCTCCTTTGCGCGGAGCGAGATTGAGATGAAGGAGCCGTTCGACGTGCTGGCCGGCACCAGCGAGGCCCAAAAGGCGATGCTGGATTATCTGGTCGAGCACAACGGCAACCCACGCCGCGCGCTCGACGACGCGTTGAAGCTCGCGGCCAGGACCTGGGCCGTCGGCATGGACATGGCGGAGCACGGCGAGAACAAGGAAGGCGAAGCGTCCGAGAAGCGCGACATCGAGCCTGAGAAAGTTCTCAAGGAATACCTGAAGGTCCGCCACGTCGAGGCCGCGGTGCTGGAGCGCAGCCGGCCCATCACCGGGAAGTTCCGCCTGCTCGACGAAAAGGAAGTGCGGAGCGCGCTGAAGGATGTATGAACCGCATCGTCGGGTTGGAAACCGAGTACGGCTGCCTGGTCAGCAATGATGACCGCCAGGGCGGACCCGACGCGTTTCCGATTCGCGTCAAGAACCACCTTTTCAAGGTCGCGCGGCTCGGCGCGATCGACCTGCACTATCGCGATTACGAGGAACCGCCCGGCAACGGCGGTTTCCTGCTCAACGGGGGACGGCTCTATCTCGACATGGGACACATCGAGTACTCGACCCCGGAATGTATCAGCTTGCGCGACGTGGTTTCCTTCGACCACGCCGGCGACCATCTGTTGCAGCACGCGCTGGAGAGCATGGGCATCGCCGACCGCGTGTCGTTCGTGAAGAACAACATCGACCACCACACGGGCGCGACGTTCGGTTGCCACGAGAACTACCTGATGAAGCGTGGCGCGCAATTCACGCCGCAAGTGTTGTCCGCGTTGCTGTCGTTTCTGGCCACTCGGCAGATTTTCTCGGGAGCGGGCCGCGTCGGCCAGGCGAATCCCCTCGCCTTCGAGTTCGATCATGGCCGACACGATCAGCCGGTGCATTTCCAGATTTCGCAGCGCGCCGACCACATCGTGAACGACATCTATCAGTGGGTGCAATTCAACCGCGCCATCATCAACGCGCGCGACGAGCCGCTGGCGGACTACCGCAAATATCGCCGCCTGCACCTGCTCATCGGCGATTCGAACATGAGCCAGTACGCCACCGCGTTGAAGGTCGGGACGACGTCGCTCGTGCTCGACCTGCTTGAGGAAGGCATCATCCCGAAGCGTGTGGGGCTGATGGACCCCGTGCAGGCGACACGTGATATTTCACGCGATGCCCACTACCGCTGGATCGTCCGGCTGGAAAACGGCCAGACGCGCACCGCGCTGGAAATCCAGCATTCGTTCCTCGGCCTGGCCAAGCACTACCTGGCGGGCATGGACCCCGAAAATGACTGGATCATCCGCGAATGGGAAAATGTTCTGGCCGGCCTGGAACGCGATCCGATGTCGCAAGTGGACAAGATTGACTGGATCGCCAAGAAGTGGATGCTGCAGATGTTCATCGAGCAGGAGCACATCAGTTGGGACGATCCGTGGGTGCAGTCGCTCGACCTCGAGTACCACAATATCGACCCGCGCCGGGGGTTGTACTTCGCGTTGGTCGAGCAAGGCCGTACGCAACACGTCGTGACACCCGATCGGATCGCTTTCTGTGTGCAGAATCCGCCGAGCAACACCCGCGCACAGGCTCGCGGCATCGCCGTCCGTCACCTGCGCGATCAAGCCGGCAGCTACATCATCAACTGGGATTCCATCGCGGTGGAGAGCAAGGACCCGCTCATCATGAACAATCCGTTTCATCCCTACCAATCCGAGGTGGCCCAGTTGCTCTTCAGCGATCACGACGACCACCCTCCCGGCCCCACGAGCAGGGCCTCACAAGAAGATTTGCACAAGCGCGATTGACTTCGCCCGATCCCGTCGTAAGATGTGGACAGGCGAGATGGCAATAGTGGGAGTAGGAGGCGTATGGTAAAGCAATGCAGCGTTCTCCTGATTGAGGATTCTCCGGAGGACCAGCAGACCGTTTGCGATTCGTTGTGTGCCAGGGGCTATTCCGTCACGACGATCAGCGACCCGGAACGCGCCTTGAGCACGGTCGAGGACTGGGCGAAGCAATACAACTTCGTGATCATCCAGGAAGTCATGCATGGTCACAGCGGGATGGAACTGTTGCACGAG
>JBGPVO010000051.1:0-7807 GCA_041491705.1 Verrucomicrobiia bacterium | reverse complement strand
GGCGGTGTAGCTGCGCTTCTGCGAAGCGCAGGATCTGTTCTCCCGCACCAAGCGAATCGGGGCATGGGCGCTTCAATAGAAGCGCCTCTACACGTTCAAATCGACGTTTCTACAGAAACGCGCGGGTGCGCCGTTTTTTTAACAATCCCACCCACAAACAGACCGGTGCCGTAAGCTGCTAAATCACAACAAGTTGCACACAATTCCGCTGCGGCAAACCAGAGTTTCGCATTCACCGATGATTTTTTCGTTACCATTTCATGGGCGGAATCATTTGTAGGGCTGTGCGGGTATAGAGTGCAGGGTCAAGACGCCTCCAGCATTCATAACAACAATATGTTTATCATTTTCGGGCTTGGTCGTGTGAGACGGCCACCCGAAAGGAGAAGCGCGATGAGACGAATGGAAACACTTCCGGGAACGAAGGACGCAACCAATTCAAACAACATGGAGGGTGGTATGTGTAATGTCAAAGTAATGTGTAAACGGATATCTGTCTTGGCGTTTGCATGCCTTGTCGGATTGACAGGGGTACAAACGGCCTTTGGTGATCAGAACCCACCGCAATGCCAGCCGGCCAGCGACGTCGGCATCCAAGAGTTTTGCGTCGATCTGAACGGCGTTACAAATACACTGGCAGTTGGATCAGGCCAGGTCATTGTTGGTGAGACGATTCTGTATGTTGGAAGAGTCTTCCAATCCGGGGTGGGCAACTGCGCCCTGGAGGGCGGGCATATCGACATCACGACGCCCGATGGCGTAACGACCGACTCCACATTGGGAGAGATAATTCCCTTGGTCTGCGGTGATGCAACATGCAATCCCGCCGGCGTTCCTGTCTTCTTCGGCAATCCGGTCGCGTACGTGGTGAGGACAAATGACATTGGTGTAGGGCAATCAGGTGTTCTACCGTGTAACCCATCCCCCGCGGGACGGATTCAAGCGAAAGCGGTGTATGCAGGGGGCACGTCCCATTGCGACCCGAATAATTCCTGCGATCCAAGCGCAGCCATCTCAGCCTGTAATCCCGTCCTTGTTCGCGGACTTCAGGTCACGAAATTGGTTGCCTGCTCGACCAACAATGACTGCGCCAATCCTTCTCCTGGCTCGTACAGCAGTTCTGCGGTCGGCGCTAAATTCGGCAATACCAATCCTACGTTCTGCTACAGCATTACGGTTACCAACACCGGAACGGCAGTTCTTGCGATTGATAGCGTGACCGATGATGTGCTCGGCGACCTCACTGCCAGTTTCCAGGCGACTCTGTTGCCAGGTACGGGACAGACTGCTTTCTTTGGCCCGCACAGCACTTCAGCCACGGTAACGAATCATGTGACAGCTAATGCGCACGAGATTGTGAGCTGCCAACATCTACCCGTCAGTGCTTCCTCTTCAGCGATTGCGACGGTAATTCCGTCGGGCATTAGCTGCGAGGTGCGCTTCATCCAGAACGGGCAACTGTTGAGTGGCAATACTTGCGGGGCCGACGCCTGTAATGCAGATGTCGGAATCGCACCGAGCGCCAACGATGTGACGGTGGTCGTCCGGGTTACCAATACGGCCGGCAATGGCCAGAACATCATCAATGGCGTTATCACAGTGTCAGGCGACGGTACGTTCAGCGTGGCGGGTCCGATTGCTCCCGGAGCGTCCAGCGACACCACAGTTGCCACTATCGCTGGCAGCAACCTGGTCTGCAATAGTTACTCAGCTGACGTGGTGTTCCAAGGCGCCACCACCGATGGTTGCCCGCCGATCCCGACCTCTTGCACCAAGAAGATCGAGATTTGCGGCACGCCGAAAGTTTGCATCACCAAGCTGGTTAAGTGCACCACCATTCCTGAATGTCTGGGCACGTGCGACACCAACTTGAACGAGTACGCTGCTTCGGCAGCGGGCGCAGAGAACGCCGAGTTCTGTTATGAAATCACAATTAGCAACTGCGGCAGCGTAGACTTGCAAAACGTTGTTGTTACGGAAACTGACGACGCAAGCGCACGTCTAATCAACGGCGCCACCAGCTACTCTACGTTCTTGGCGACGTTCCCGACGACGTTGGCCACTGGTGCGTCGGCGACACGGTTCTACCAGGCCACCTATCCTGACGTCGTGGGAACGGTGCACGATACGGCAACGGTTTCGGCCCAGGATGCGACAGCGACCAGCGTGTCGGCTAACGCGAGTGCCTTGGTCACCCTGCAGCCGCCGTCCATCACCTGCTCGAAGTCGGTTTCAGTCAACGGCGGGGGATTCAGTTCAGGCGGAACGGTTAACTTGCCGTCTGTGCCGTCTGGCAGTTGCTCGACGAACACACTGACATTCCAGGTCACCGTGCATAACAACGGTAGCGTTGATCTGGCGAATGTTGTGGTCACCGACTCAGGCGCCAGTGGCTGCCCTGCGTCCAGCACTACGGTGGGCTTGTTGGCGAAGGGTGCATCCACCACCGTCACACTCTGCACCATTACAGATGTGGTCTTGTGCTGCCCGCCGCAAGGGTCGCTGACAATCACCAACATTGTTGGCGTAACTGCGGCAGTGTCGAACAACGTCTGCGGCATCGATGCAGCGACGTGCCAGACGATTACGACGAGCAGTTCCTGCACGAACACCATCACGCTCGTTCAGCCGTGCCTCGTGCCCGTCGCCTGCCGGACAACCGGCGGTGGCAAGCAGTTCAACGTCTGCCAGTCGTCGTTCGTGCCGACGCCGATTCCGCAGTACGTCACTCACGGTGGCCAGGTCGGCGCTCCGATCGCCATCGCGACGACGTGCAAGCTGGGTACCCCGTGCATCAGGGGTGAATGGCAGCATGTCCGCCATATCAGTCCGCGACTGGATGGCGTGCTCCATGCCGCCAGCAACGGCCATGTGCACCAGTTCGACAGTCTCGAGTGCGCCTGCCTGCCGTGCCCCGAGTTGGCGACGACCAACGCCGCCTGCCCGCCGACCTCTGAGGTCGGGACGTGCCGAAACGTGAACCTGGATTACACCAACACGGTTGCGTTGACCCAGGGCAAACGCTTCGCGCTCTGCGACGTGGATCAGCCGAGGATCTGCGGGCCAGAACCTCGCCCGGCGCCCGATAACAAGATCTGCTTCTCGGGTCTTGGCGACTATGCGCTGACGCATGGCAAGAAGGCCAAGCAGTCCGCCGTGTTCCGCGTGGACATCGAGGATCGCGGTGAGCCCGGTAACAATCAGGCTATCACCCAGGCCGGGAAGGCCAATCCGGCGGACCGCTACCGCATGCGCATCTGGTTGCTCGGCGTGGGCCGAAGGGATCTGCCGTCGACCGACGTGCTACGGTGCATGGTGTCCTGCCAGGATCCGTTGCTGGAGTCGCTCTGCCCCGGCACGCCGTGCCCTGACATTGATGACGGCGGTGTCTTGGATCGTGGCAACCGCCAGATCCATCCGGTCACGGGGAATCCGTTCAACGCGAACCCGGACGACACTTGCCAGCCGCAGTTGCCGTGTCCTTCGAACGGCTAAGAGGGGGCTGCATATAGCCAAGGGCTCGTAAATAGGTAAATACGAGGCGGGATGGAGGTTGAAGAAGCTTCCATCCCGCCTTTCTTTTGGGTATGATTTTAGCTATACTGTAAGGGGTCGTGAGGCTGGGTTTGCACAACAGGGCACATAAGGGAACGGTTGTTGTCGCGGGATTGGCTTTGCTTGCATTCTCTCTGACTGCATTGCCCGGAAGCTCTCTGGCCGCTGAGCTTGTTCCTCTTGACGGGGCCACTCTTTCCGCGTCAGCATCCTACGGCCGGCTGCCGATGAGTTTTGAGCCCAACGAAGGGCAAACCGACTCCCAGGTCCAATTCCTGGCGCGCGGCAGGGCACACATGCTCTTTCTGACATCTGAGGAGACCGTCCTGTCCCTGCGCAGGCCTCACGCCAACGGCGGCCCCGGTTCCGCAGCCCGCCGGTCTCCCAAGCAGTTGTCCAAGCTCGGCCCGATGCAGTTTTCAGTGCTGAGGATGCGGCTGGTCGGGGCCAATCTGCACGCGCCCGTCTCGGGCACGGAACCCATGGATGGCAAGGTCAACTACTTCCACGGCAGCGATCCACGCCAATGGCACACGAGTATTCCCACCTTCGCCAAAGTTAAATACGAGAACGCGTATCCCGGCGTAGACCTCGTGTACTACGGCAAGCAGGGTCAACTAGAGTACGATTTCATTGTTTCGCCTGGAGGGGATCCGAACAGTATCCGGTTTGCATGGACCGGCGCACAATCGCTGGAGGTGGACGCCGCCGGCGACCTCTTGCTGCATCTCCGCGACGGCGATGTGCGCTGGCGTAAACCGTCGATCTATCAGGAAGTCAACAGCACGCGTCGCACCGTCGCCGGCCGGTTCGTACTGGGGCAGGATGGCCAGGTCGGTTTTGATGTCTCGACGTACGATGTAAACGCGCCGTTGATCATCGATCCAGCGCTGATCTACGCAACATATCTGGGCGGCAGTTCCGATGACGGGGTCAACGGTATCGCCGCGGACAACAGCGGCAGCGCGTATGTCACGGGCGATACAGCCTCCAGTGACTTCCCCCTGAAGAATGCAGTCATCGATAATACTTTCATCGGTCCCTCCGACGCGTTTGTGACCAAGCTCGGTCCGGTAGGAACCAATCTAGTTTGGTCCACCTACATCGGCGGCAGGAACACCAGCGTTGGCACGTTCGCCGGCACATTTGGCAACGCCATCGCCCTGGACAGCAGCAACAACGTATACGTGGCCGGTGACTCCGACGCGAACGCCAACAACAACGCCCTTCCGACAACGAGTAACGCTTATCAGCAGAACCTTATCGGCGCTGTCGACGCGTTTGTGGCGAAGATCAATCCGGGAGGCAGCAGCCTCCTGTACTGCAGTTATCTTGGCGGGACGGGCAATGAAATCGCCGATGGTATCGCCGTGGACAAGGCCGGCAGGATGTACGTGACGGGTTGGACGGATTCATCGAATTTTCCACAAAAAAACGGGTTTGCCACAACCTTTCGCGGCGGAATTACCGATGCGTTTGTGACGAAGATGAATCCTGCCACCAACGGGACTGCTTCCTTGGTTTACTCCACCTTCCTGGGAGGCGACGACCAGGACGTTGGGCAATCGATTGCCGTGGACATTAGCAGCAACGCCTATGTGACCGGCTTTACCTACTCGACCAACTTTCCGACCTCCACGGGCGCCATCCTGACCAATCCGCCGGGTTTCTTCGTGACCGCCTTCGTGACCAAGCTGAATCCCACCCTCACCGGGACAAATTCCCGCATCTACTCCACCTATTTGGGTGGGGAAGAGTCTGAAAACTTTCTTTCGCCCGGCGGCATCGCGGTTGATACCAGCAGCAACGCCTACGTGACCGGCAGCACGACGTCGACGAATTTCCCGGTCACGGCCAACGCCTTTCAGACCGACAACCCCATCGGCGTCACCAGTGTCTTCATTACCAAGATCGGGCCGAGAGGCACCAACATCCTCTACTCCACGTATCTCGGCGGCACGCTCGACAACGAGTCGGGGGCGATCGCGGTGCTGGACAGCAACAACGTCTTCGTGACCGGCTATACATCGTCCGCTGACTTTCCCGTGTCGCCCGGTGCCTTCCAAGCAAGTTACGGCGGCGGCTTTTCGGACGCGTTTGTGACGAAGCTGAATCCCAATTTGGGCGCGTCGGCGGTTGTGTATTCGAGCTTCCTGGGCGGGACTGCAGACGATCAAGGCATCGCCATTGCCGTGGACACCAATGGCAATGCCTATGTTGGCGGCCAGACTTCAACCAACGGGTTCCCCGTAACGCCCGGCGCAGCCTTTACAAACCTGGCTGGCTTGTCCGAGGGCTTCATCGCCAAAATCAGCCCTTCCACCGACATCGCCCTGACAATGTCCGGGTCACCCAACCCGGTCTTGCTCGGGTCAAACGTGACCTACACTCTCGTCGTTACCAACTTCGGCGAACTGGCGGCCACCAGCGTCACGGTCACGGATTCGTTGCCGGCAAGTTTCACGTTCGTCTCCGTCAGCAACACGGTCGGCTCCTGCACGCAGGTCGCCGGCACCGTCTCCTGCAACCTTGGCACGCTGAACAACAATGGCTCGGCTACGATCACCGTTGTCGGTACGGCCACGTCAGCGGGGCTGCTGACGAATGCGGCAAGGGCATTCACCACTCAGACCGACGCGATTCCGTCCAATAACACAGCCACCGTGATCACCACGGCGGGTTCAGCCGTCATCATCACGGCGACAATCCCCACCGCCTACGAGACCGGACCGCTGATTGGCAGGTTCCAGGTTCTTCGCAGCGGCACGATAGCCAACCAAATAACCGTGAATTATACCGTGAGTGGCACCGCCAGTAACGGCCTCGATTATGCAACGCTCCCCGGCTCCGTGACGATCCAGACGGGCGCCAGCTTTGGGCTCATCACGGTGTCGCCCGTCGATGATGCGATCCCTGAGTGCGCTGAGACGGTGGTGTTAACGCTTGCCAGCGGTCCGGGATATACGATCGGCGCGCCCAATAGCGACACGGTGACGATCATCGACAACGACCTGCCCATCGTCAGCGCCGCCGCGACCACGCCAAATGCCTCCGAGGCCGGGCCGACCAATGGCGTCTTCACTGTCTCTCGCGCGGGTTGTACGGCATCGAATCTGGTCGTCAAGTACACCTTGAGCGGCACGGCTACGCCGGGTGCCGACTATAAGACCAACACGCTCACCGGTTCGGTGACCATTCCGACTGGCTCGGCTTCCACGACGCTGAACGTCACGCCGGTCGACGACACGTTGCCCGAGTGCACCGAGACAGTGGTGTTGACGCTCGCCACCAATGCGGCCTATCAGGTCGGCTCGTCCAGCAATGACACCGTGAACATCATTGATAATGATCGGCCGACGGTCAGTATCACGGCGACCACCCCGACGGCCTCAGAAACCGGGCCGGCCAACGGCGCCTTTACCGTCACCCGCAACGGTTGTTTGATCGCGCCGCTGACGGTGAATTACTCCCTTGGCGGAACGGCCGCCAATGGAGTCGATTATGGCACCCTCTCTGGGTCGGTGACGATTCCTGCCAACGCAACAACCGCGCCCATCACGGTCACTCCCATCGACGACACGGTGCCGGAGTGTTCGGAGACGGTGGTGGCGACACTGTCCGCAAACGCCGCGTACACCATCGGTTCGCCCAGCAGTGCCACAGTGACCATCACCGACAATGATTTGCCGCAGGTGTCAATCGCGGCCACAACGCCAACCGCGAACGAAACCGGGCCAGTTTCCGGCGTCTTCACCGTCTCTCGCGTGGGTTGCACGACATCGAACCTGACCGTGAATTACACGACAGGTGGCACGGCCATACCGGGCACTTCTTACATTGCGCTACCGGGGACGGTAACGATCCCCGCCGGCTCGGCTTCGGCCACGCTGACCGTTACACCGATCGACAACGCGACCGTTGAAAACGACCCAACCGTGGTGGCGACGATAGCGGCGGGTACCGGTTACGCCATCGGCTCGCCCAGCAGCGCCACGGTCACCATTCTGGACAACGATCAGACCAGGATCACGGTCACGACCACCCAGTCAACCGTCTCAGAGCTGGGCACGGACAGCGCCGCGTTTGTACTCACCCGCAATAGTTTCACCAACTCGGATCTGGATGTGAACTTCACCACCAGCGGTCCGGCCGTACCCGGCGTGAATTATGTCCCCCTGACCAGCCCGGTGACGATCCCTGCCGGTTCCAACTCGGTGGCCGTTCCCGTAACGCCAATCGACGACTTGGTGGT
>JBGPVO010000050.1:0-7960 GCA_041491705.1 Verrucomicrobiia bacterium | reverse complement strand
CTCGTCAGCAGCGCCAGCTCGCAGGTGGTTACGCGAACGTCTCGCTTCTGGTTTACCCATGGCTACTCTTCGGACACGAATTGCGCGACGCTGCTGGCCGCCATCCAGCACAACGGCAGCGTGCTCAACCTCGGATTTGCCACCCTGCCCACGGCCAACCGCACCGCGGACAACGTCGTCAACGCCAACGACACCTTTGTCGAGGCCCTCAGCTTTTTCTGGCGGGCCAGTGGCCGGACCGGTGAACCCGGAGGCTCGCAGAGCGCCAAGCTGAAGGCTTCCGGGCTGTGCACCGCCCGCAAAAAATTGGCGGTCGAGTTGATCGCCGCGATTGCGAACGTCTCGCTGCTCAACACGTTCCCCGGTAATGCCACCTACAACAACGGCGGTACGATCACGAGTTTTCCCCCCAACTTGATTTTGCAGGCCCAAGCGGCCGGGGCTGGCTTCGATGCCGTGCCCATCCGCAGCATCACCGCTCTGCTTAAGAAGTTCAATAGTAGCGGTGTCACCAACGATATCCACGATATCAACGGACTCAATGAATGTTCGTTTCAGCCCAGCAAGGTACTAAGGCCAATTTCGCAGGATCCGATGCTGCAAGGCACGTGTCCTGGCATTAACAACTCCTGCATTGCGGCCCAGGTGGTTGCGTTCCCGAACGATACGAATAATGTGTTTGCCCCTGCGGTATTCACGTCGAGTGCGAGCTTGATTGGCTTCACGAACAATATGCCGGTCCCGACGTGCAACGGCGGCGGTCGCGACGCCGTCTGGCAGATACCGCCCAACATCGGTACCGCCGGAAGGCAGTTTACTGTGTACACTGATCATAGCAACTTCAACACAATGCTGGCGGTTTGGTCGGGCACGTGCAGCAACCTGACCCAGGTGACTTGCACGGATCAGAACGTGGGCAATGGGGGAGAGCATCTCAGCTTCAACACGGACGGCATCAACACGTTCTTCATCGTTGGCGAAGGTGCCATCGGTCAGTATGGCAAGCTGAAGATCAGGGTCACCAGTCCGTAAACGGCTGCTGCAGCCGTTCACAGTTGGGTTCTTGGGGTGGTGCTCGCTCCGCGCTCGAACCAAGTAGCCCTCAATCCCACGAGCGCCGTCAAACTGTCTCACACCCGCGACAACACCGCCGCGAACCGACCAAACTGCTCGGCGCGCCCGGGATCGCGCTCGGCGTAGATGGCCTGCAGGTTGTTGCACATCCGCAGCAGGATGATTTGCGGCGTGGTGGGCGTCAAGAACACGGGGTTGAACGCCACGCCGAGCCGTTTGCACAACTCGCGGCAGTCGTTCTCATCCAGCAGTTCACCTTCATGAAACGGATCGAAATAGAAACTCGCGGCGGCGGACTGCCATTTGAGCAGGAAATGCGCGGGCATGTTAATGCCGACCAACGGCAGGTTCAAGCGACGCCCCAGCAGCAGATACAGCACGGACAGGCTGATCGGGATTCCGAGCCGACGGTCCAGCACGCGATTGAGATAGGAGTTGTCCGGATCATAGTAATCCTGGCGATTGCCACGGAACCCAAGCATGCGGAAGAGATAATGGTTGCAGACCTCGATAGTGGCGCGTGGCGTCTCACGGCCGGTCAGCCGCTTGCGCAACTCCTGGGCCATTTGATCGATCCGCGCGCGATAAGCGGCCTGGTCGAACTCCGGATAGCGCGTCTTCGCCACCAACCAACTCGCCACCTCCATGTCGAAGTGGCTTCCGCACGTTGCGCAGAACTGCCCCATCGCCCCCCACGCCGCCGTCTCGCGGAGAACGCGCAGAATCTGCGTGGCGTTGCGTTGGGCCGCGGGGTCGCCATCGCGCACCACGGATTCCAGGAACGCGAGGCCCTCCTCGCCGCGTTCGCCCAACTTCTCCTGCAATAACTGCAACTGACGCGGATCTTCGTCCGCCAGCAATTTGGTGAGCGCCTTTCGATCAGGTTCGCGCAGGGCTTTCATCGGTCGCAATCGTTCCTCATACAATCCCTCAAAAGGTAGCGGACTGCAACACAGTAAAGAATGCGTCTTGGCACGGCGTTAAAACCCATGGGCACGAATTGGGAAAGGAGAGATTCACGGGCTGTTTTTCAGGATCCAGGTGGCCGCGCCGCCGATGTCTTCGGCCACGAAGTCAGGGTTGACCTCCTGCTTGGCGAGCGTCTCACGACCGGCGCCCGTGAGCACGAGGATCGCCTTCGTGCCGGCGGTTACACCCGCCTGGATATCGCTCGCTCGGTCACCCACCATGAAGCTTCGTGCCAAATCGATTCCATACTCCCGCGCTGCCTCGAGCAGGAACTTCGGTTTCGGCTTGCGGCAGTCACAGTTGTCCTCGGGATGATGCGGGCAGACATAATAGCGGTCGAAACGCACGCCGGTTTTGCCCAGGTACTCGTCAAGGTGCGCGTGGATGGCCTCGACGGCCTCACGCGTGAAGTAGCCGCGTCCCACGCCCGATTGGTTGGTGACGACAAACAGCTTGTAACCTGCCTGCTGCAGGCGCTTCAACGCGGCCGGAGCGCTGGGGATCAATATGACGCGTTCAACATCTCCGACGTAGTTGGTGTCCTCCATGATCGTGCCATCCCGGTCGAGAAAGACGGCGCGGTTGCTTGTGGTTCGGTTCATAGGCAGGACTGCAGCCTACCGAAACCGTCGCTCGTCGCCAAGAACGTTGTCAGCCAGCCAACGTGCCAGCCGTGGCGCGCGCTGGACGACCGGAATGAGCGCACGTGCCGCCCGCTCGCGATACATCGTCCGCCGGAGCCATTCATTGGTACGTCCGCGCCGGCGGTACAGTCGTGCGATGGCGGCTGCGTAAGTTTCTTCGCAGCCTGACCCCAGGCACATGGCCTCCGCCGCCAGTTCGCCCGTTCGCAACGCGAAGAAGATTCCCTGGCCCGTGAACGGTTCCATGACCCGCAGTGCGTCGCCGGCGAGAAAGACGCCATTTCTGGCTGGAACGTTCATCGGCGCCGCCAGCGGATGCGCGCTCTGCAGCGGATTGATCGGTTCGGGCGCGAGGCCCAGTTCACGGAAACGCGGGCTCTGCCAGACCGTGTGCGCAAACAATGCTTCACAATTGTTGCGGAACCGTGCACCCCGCAAACCGGTCACGATGCAGAGATTCGCCAGGTCGGCATCGATGCGCACCAGACCGCAGTAACCGCCGGGGAAGAGATGCAATTGCACACGGTGATCCAGCGCTTCGGGTGCGCGGAAGTGTGATTGAAACGCGATGTGATCGTTGCTTCTGCGGCGACGGCGAACCAGACCCGCTTCCCGCGCCGTGACTGAGTGCCGTCCATCAGCGCCGATGATGCCTTTTGCGGCAAGATATTGTCCGTTACTGGTGACCATGCGCCGATCTGCGGACACCTCGTGAACGGTTGTGCCTTCGAAGACATGCGCTCCGCATACCCGCGCGTGATCGAGCAACGTAGCGTCAAAGAGGCTGCGGCGGATGGCGACGGTTGCACCGGGCAGCGGAATTGAGACTGTTGGTGATTCCGTTGTCGCGAAGAGCACGCCATCAATTTCGTGGTGCGGCAACCCTCGGATCTTCTCCGCCACGCCGAGTCGTTCGAGTACCGGCCAGCAATTCGGGTTGAGCACGTCGCCACAGACCTTGTGGCGGGGGAACCGGGCGTGCTCAAAGAGCGCAACGCGCAACCCGCGCTGCGCGCAGAATGTGGCAGCGGTCGCGCCGGCAGGTCCACCCCCGACGACGATCACGTCGAAATCACTCATGACGGGCAAGGACGATGCTGGCGTTGATTCCGCCGAAGCCGAAGCTGTTGGAAAGGATGTGGTTGACCCGCGTGTGGCGGCCCTCGTTGGGTATGCAGTCGAGATCGCAGGCAGGGTCGGCCTGCCTCAGGTTGAGAGTCGGCGGCAGATAATCATGTTCTATCGCGAGGGCGCATATGGCGAGTTCAATCGCGCCCGACGCGCCGAGCGGATGCGCGTGAAACGGTTTGGTGGAACTGACCGGAATCCGATGGGCACGTTCTCCAAAAGCCAGCTTGATGGCCAGCGTCTCTGCAGCGTCACCAAGCGGTGTGCCCGTGGCGTGGGCGTTAATGTAGTCGATCTGCGCGGGGGAAACGCGTGCGTCGGCCAGCGTGTCTCGGATGCACCGTGCCGCACAGGACCCGTCGGGACGGGGCGCCAGCATGTGGTAGGCATCATTGTTGCAGGTATAGCCGAGGACCTCGGCGTAGATGTGCGCGCCGCGGGTAAGCGCGTGGCGGCGCTCTTCGAGAATGAACATCCCGGCGCCTTCGCCCATGACGAACCCGTCACGTGTGGCATCGAAGGGACGACAAGCGCATGCGGGTTCCTCGTTGCCCCGGCTCATCGCGTGGAGAACGTCGAATGCGCCGAACGTGAGCGGGGCCAGCGGCGCTTCGGCGGCGCCCGCGATCATGGCCAACGCGTGACCTCTCTGGATATGATGGAACGCCTCTCCCACTGCGATCGCTCCGGAGCCGCAACTGTTTGAATTCGTGTTGCCGGGCCCGGTCAAACCAAATTCGATGGCGACGTGTGAACCGCCCGAGCCACCGAACACGAGGAACGCCAGCGCGGGATTCACGGCGCGGATGCCCTGCCGCATGTACAACTCGTGTTGGTGCTCGGCCAACGCCACGCCGCCCAGCGCGGTACCGGTGCACACGCCCATTTCCGAATAGGGCGGGTCACCCGCGCAAAGTGGTGAGCCGTGTTGGATGGAATCTTCCAGCGCCATTTTCGCAGCGACGAGCGCAAATTGCGCGAAACGATCCAGACGTTTCACGCGCCGCGCCGGGAAATAGGCCAACGGATCGAAATCGGCCACTTCACCCGCAACCTGGGAGTCGAACGGCGCCGGATCGAAACGCGTGATCCGGCGAATGCCCGACTCGCCGCGGAGAATTCCTCGCCAGAGTCCGTCCTTGCCGCTCCCGACAGCGGTGATGGCCCCAATCCCGGTGATGACGACACGTTGCGGCATGATTTCCTCAGGGTAGGAGTGCTCAGTGGTTGTTCTGTTCCAGGTATTGTTTGAAGTGGGACAACGTGCGCGTGGCGACGGGCCGGATGAACATTTCGCCCAGCACGCGATGCGCGAACCACCGGCTGAACGCCGAAGCGCGATCCAATTCGTGAGAAATCTTGACGAGCACGCCGTCAGGCGTGGCCGAGTACGTCCAGTGCACCTTCATTCCGCGGGTAAACGACTTGAGATGCTCGAAACGCAATTCAGGCGCATTCGAATCGACCTGGAACCGAGACGTCCATTGGATGGGCAGCCAACCGCGCCGCGCCGCCATTTTCACAATCAGCCCATCATCGCTTTCCTTTATG
Organism: Verrucomicrobiia bacterium; assembly: GCA_041491705.1. Classification (GTDB taxonomy): domain Bacteria; phylum Verrucomicrobiota; class Verrucomicrobiia; order Palsa-1439; family Palsa-1439; genus Palsa-1439. The sequence continues at coordinate 2,594 of JBGPVO010000050.1, read as the reverse complement.
ACGCGAATCCAGCGATAGTGCGGGAGCACTTTCGGCCAGAGCAACAGGTTGGACGTGGCCTGAAAAACCTTGTCGAGCGGAGCTTTGATCACGATGGAGTTCTCGGTCCGCACGCTCATTTGCGCCCCGCGAGAGCCATGCGAAAGAAGCGGTGACGGCGGATGGCGACATGGCGCATGCCCGCTTGTGCGGCCATCCCGCGCAGCTCAGCGATGCTGAAGGCGCGTTCGCACGAAGCGGGCGCGTCGAAACGCGCGATGGGATTGGTGATAATCGTGCGCGCCATGAGCTTGCTCAGCCAGATTGCGATCCGATTCCTCCGCAGGTCGTTGATGATATAGCCGACTCGCGCAATATCGTGGATGCGCCGCAGGATTGCAACCACGTCTGCTTCCGCAAAGTGATGCAGCGTGAGCGAACAGAGGACGAAATCGAAACTGGCAGTCGGGAAGGGTAGCGCCAGCAAGTCGTGCTGTTCGATGTGAATCTCAGGCCACTGGGCGCACCACTCACGTGCAACCATTAGAATCTCTGGGTTTCCATCCACGGCGGTAATCTCGACGCGAACGCCTCGGCCGCGGGCCCATCGGGCAATGGTCCGCGGAATGTCCGCGGCGCCGGTGGCCAGGTCGAGGATCGAGAGGGATTTCATCGGCAGGACTTCAAGAAAATCGCTCAAGTAGCCCAGCGCAATGCGGCGTCCGCCGAGGAACCGGTTGATGCCTTCAAGGACGTGAAGGTCTGCGCGCAGAAGCCCGGGGTCGTTGCCGGTACGGTCCATGATTTCAAGGACGGCGGGATCGAAGCTTCGCGGCGGCACCAGCAGACTCATTGCGGTTTCAGAGCGAGCACGGCCAACATCCGTCCCGTCTGCCCCCTTTCGGCGCGATACGAGTAGTAACGGTCGAGATGGCAGGCGGTGCAGACGCGCGGGTTGTGAATGTCGCGCACACCGGCCTCGCGAAGCTGCCCTTCAATGCCGTTCCAGATATCGATTTCATAGTGGCACGGGCCGATGCACGGGCTGATGAGAGCCAGGCACTCGCCCGGGTCTGTGCCGAATCTCTGGGCCATGCTGGTTAGCGTGTTTCCCACAATGCCGGCCAGCGTGCCCTTCTTACCGGAATGAACCAGGGCAACGGCGGGTGTGCGCCGGTCGACGAGGAACACGGCGGCGCAATCAGCGCAGCGGATGACCAGCGGCAGATTCTTCGCGGACGTCGCGAGGGCGTCAACCATCGGCAGGCGCTCGCCCGTGGGTTCGAAGACGACAGCCACGCCGGTACCATGGGTTTGTTCCGCCGAGGCAAAACGACCGGACGGGAAGCCGAGCGCGGTCAGGACCCGATCCTCAAAGTCATCGGCCTTGGTATCTTCGCTTGTGCGTAGCGTGAACGCGTGGGTGATGAACGGGAGCTGGCGCAGCGGTGCGAAGGTTTCAAACTGCATGGATCAATCTGCCATGCGCACCGTCATCCCGCTGACGCGTTCCAGCGTGGCGATGGCGACGTTGTAGTCGTAGAGCGCCTGGATCTCGTTGGAGCGGGCGTCGGTGAGGGCGGTCTGGGCGCTGAGAACATCGAGTTGTGTGCCCGTCCCGGCGCGAAAGCGAGCTTCCGCAAGACGCAGGCTTTCTTCGGCTTCCTCCACCGTTTTCCGTTGCGCTTCAATCAGTTCGAGGGTTTGCAGATAGTCCGAATACGCCTGGCGGACTTCCAGTTCGACCTGGCGCCGCGTGTCGGCGTAATCCAGGTTTGCCTCCTGCAATTGCGCGCGGGCCTGCGTGACTCTGCCGTGGGTGAGCATCCCGTCAAAAAGCGCCCAGCTCACGTTGCCGCCGACGGTCCAGCCCTCGCGGGTGGCGGAGACGTCGTTGGTGAACACGCTATCATGCCAGCCGTAGTTGGCGAACACGGAGAACTCCGGTTTATAGCCTGATGATGCGACCTTGACGTTGGCTTTGGCAACGCCGACCTGCCGCTCGGCTTGCAGCAACTCGGGACGATGATCAAGCGCCTGCAGCAGGGACGACGAAAGACGCCAATCACGGTGCTCGTAGACCAGTTTGCCATCGAAGGTGATCGAGGTGAACTCGTTCGTGCTACCTGATGAATCAATGGCCAGCAGCTTCACGAGTGACTCCTTGGATATGCGAAGATCGTTTTGGGCGCGAATGAGGGGCGGCTTCGCATTGGCTAATTCGACTTCGGCACGCAGGACGTTGAAGCGCGGAACCGATCCGACGTCGAATCGTGATTGGGCGTCGCGGAGTTGTTGTTCGAGCAACGTCACGGATTGTACGCGGACTTCCACTTGTGCCCGGTTGAGCAGAATCTGGTAAAACGCCGTGCGCACGTTGAGGATGGTGTTGGCGACTGCGCTTTGGAAGCCCAGCGCCGCGATCTGGTCCGACAGCTTCGCCGCGCGAAGGGCAGCGCGCACCCGGCCGCCCGAGTAAACCAGTTGTGAGACCTCGACTTGCGCGTTCCATGGCTGTTCCTGGTTCTTGAAGACGTTAGTCGAGCCGGGAAACGTGTCGATGGTGTGCCTGTCGATCATCTGGGACGTGCCCGAGGCGGTGATTTGGGGAATGG
>JBGPVO010000049.1:0-7969 GCA_041491705.1 Verrucomicrobiia bacterium | reverse complement strand
GCGAGATGCCAACGGCGACGATGTTGATGATCGACATCGGTAAGAGGATCTTCCAGGCAAAGCCCATCAATTGGTCGACGCGCACCCGCGGCCACGTGCCGCGGATCCAGATGGTCAGCACGATCATGAACGCCAGCTTGACGAAGAACCAGAACATCGAGATCAAAGAACCCACGGGAACCGGGATTCTCACAATGAGCAGGTTCAGGTGGATGGTCGGCAGATTGCAGCCGGGCCCAAAGTAGCCGCCGAGAAACATGGTGACCGTGATGCCCGCCATCGCGATGGCCGCGAGATACTCGCCCATCTGAAAGAGCGCAAATTTGAACCCGCTGTACTCGGTGTGATAACCCGCGATGATTTCGGATTCGGCCTCGGGGATGTCGAACGGCGTGCGCGCCGATTCCGCCATCGCGCCAATGGTGAACAGGATGAACCCGACGAATCCCCACGGCTGGAACACGAACCAATTCGTGATGTTGAGCAATCCGCCACCCTGCGCCTTCGCGATGGACACGGTCGAGAGCGAGCCGACGGCCATCACCACCGCCACCGCCGCGAGCACCATCGGCACTTCGTAGGAAACCACCTGTGCCACCGCGCGCATCGCGCCGAGGAGTGAGAACTTGTTGCGCGACGCCCAGCCGCCCATGAACAGCGCCAGCACGCTTGCCGTGCTGATGGCAAACGCGAACAGAATGCCGATGTTGAGATCGACGGGGACCAGCCCGTTGCCAATCGGCACCACCGAGAACAGCAGGATGGACGGAATCACGGCAATGACCGGCGCGAGGAAGTGGACGAATTTATCGGCGCGCCGCGGAACGATGTCTTCCTTTGTGAGCAGCTTCACTCCGTCGGCAATCGGCTGCAGGATGCCCCAGCGCCCGACACGATTTGGCCCGAGGCGGTTCTGGATGCGTCCCAATGCCTTGCGTTCCACGAGCGTCGTGTAGGCAAAAATGCCGGGAAACACGCTGAGAACGAACAAAATCGGAATGGCGATGGAAACCCACAGCAGCACGCTGTCAGGCGCATTCGCAAACCAGCTACGCAATTGTTGATGAATTGTCTCCAACCGAGTAAATCCCCTGCCCCCAAAGCACGCTTGTTATAGGGAAACAGCGAAGGGCTGTCAAACCCCACATCGCGTTTACAACTTGCCTGCCTCCTGCAAGAGCTTCTTCAGCATGTTGGTTGTTTCCGCTTCGCCCGGCAAACAAAGTGACACATCGGTCTCGGCGCCGCTGTCGATGGCATCCGCATAACCGCGGCAATCATACCCGCACGCATGGCAATCCGTCTGCGCCATGGCCGCCATAAGCTTGTCGGCCAGCGGCTTGTCCTTCGCCAGATCGAGCCGCTGCTGCATCCCCAGCCCCGGATCGTGCCAGGGCCAACCGCCGGCTGGCGCTTCCGTCGCCGGTGCGCCTTCGGTTGCAGGAGCGGCCTCTGCCGGCGCGGCTCCAGATGCTGAAGGGGTTGTCGTGCCCGCTACGGGTGCCGCCCCGACTGAAATCGTGCTGAGAAATCCGCTGAGCCACTGACGCTGCTCGGGAGAGAACGGCGCATCGTCTGGAATCGCAATCTTCGCCACCGGCGCCGGGGCGGGCTTTGGCGCCGCTGGAGCAACAGGTTTGGGCGCCGCCGCGGCAGAGGGCTTTGCCGCTGCGGTTGGAGCCGCTTTCTTGGCCTTCTTTTCCTTTTCGGCTTTGAGCTTGGCGTCGACCGCTGATGCCTCGGTCGGCTTGATCTTGTTGTAATACTTGTTTGATTTCAGCAGATCCGGCAAGTGCTCTACCAGCTCATCGAAGCGCCCGTACTGCGACTTCTCATAGTCGTTGTCCATCTTGATCGCTTCAAACGGGCAGACCTCGACGCAAATCTGGCACTGCATGCAGACGCTGATGTCGATATCGAACACCTTCGGGCGTTGCTGCGGTTTGCCCTTCTCGTCGCGATCCATGACGATGTAGATGCACTGCGGCGGGCACTCGACCTCGCAAATCTTGCAGGCGACGCAGCGCATCGTGCCGGCGCGGTCCTTGTCGTCGTCGTACACGAGGAACGGGAACGTGCGCGAGTTCTCGGGAACCTGGACGCGCTCCTCGGGGTACTGGACTGTCACCAGCCGCTCGCTGTCAAAATAACTGCCCACAAAGTTGCGGGCCGTGACGACCATGCCCTCGATCAACCCTTTGCCGATGAAGCCCATCAGCGATCCACCTCTCCCAGCACGATGTCGATGCTGCCGAGGATGATGACGACGTCAGCGACCTTTTGTCCGAGGCACATATCTTCGAGAGTGGTCAGATTGATGAAACTCGGCGGGCGCACATGGTAGCGGTACGGCTGCTTGCCGCCTTCATCGGAAACCAGATAGAAACCAAGCTCGCCCTTCGGACCTTCGATACGACCGTACCCGTCGCCCGGTGGGATCTTGAAATTGCGCAGTTTCACTTCGGGTGCGATGTGCGGGCCCTGGGGGATATCGCGCAGCGCCTGCTGTAGAATCTTGATGCTCTCGCGCATCTCCAACACACGGACGTAATAGCGGTCATACACATCGCCGACGTCGCCCACCGGAACCCGGAAATCGAAGCGACCGTACACACCGTACCTGTCCGCCTTGCGCACGTCATATTCCACGCCGCTGGCGCGCGCCATCGGACCGCTGATACTCCCATTGATGGCCAGTTCCTTCGGCAGAATGCCGATTCGTTGTGTGCGTCCGAGGAGAACCTCGTTGTTTGTGAGCAATTTCTCGAACTCGTCGAGGAACCGCGGGTAGCGCGAGGTGATGTCCTTCGCGACCGCCAGGTCCTGATCGGTCATGTCCACGCGCACGCCGCCGAACCGCATATAATTGCACATCATGCGCGAACCGCTGACGGCTTCAAACAGGTCGAGTATCTTCTCGCGCTCGCGAAACGCGTACAGCAACGGCGTGCCCCACGCGCCGAGGTCTTGGAGCATGAAACCGATGACGCACGTGTGGTTCAACAGGCGCGTCAGTTCCGCCATGATCACGCGGACGTATTCCGCATGATCGGGGACCTTGATCCCCGCGAGCTTCTCCACGGCCAACGCGTACGCCCAGTTGTTGGTCATGGAATTGAAGTAATCGAGTCGGTCGGTGTACGGCATCGACCCGAGCCACGCCATCCGTTCGGCGAGTTGCTCGTGATTGCGATGCAGGTACCCCATCACGGGCTTGAGCGCGACGACCGTCTCGCCGTCCAGCACGCAGTCCATGCGGAACACGCCATGCGTGCTCGGGTGCTGCGGCCCGATCGAGACTTCCAACGTTTGCGTCTCAATCAGCCCTCCCGAGCCGGGGGTCAGCGTGTACCGCTTCTCCTCTGTGAGTGGCTGGATCACTTTTTCTTCGCCTTCTCCAATTCCTCCCGCGCAGTCGGTGGCATGATCCCTTGCTCCTGCGCGGCGCGCTGCAACGTGTCGTCGTGGGGCGTCGGCTCCCACTCATAATCCGCGGGCGGAACATAATCCTTGCGCATGGGATGGTCCGTGAATTCGTCCCACATCAAAATGCGGCGCAAATCAGGATGACCGTCAAACTTCACCCCATACAGGTCGTACGCCTCACGCTCTTGAAATTCGCAGCCGCGCCACAACGGTGTCAGGGACGGCACGCGGCACTGGTCGAGATCGCGCGGCGCACGCACCTTCAGGACGATGGGCCCTTGTTTCTGTGCGACCGAATACAAATGGTAAACGACCTCGATGAAACCGGGCTTGTCGGCCTTCGGCAGGTAATCGACTGCCGTCACGCAGGAGCAGAAATCCATCTGAAACCGCGGATCTTCCTTGAGGAATTTCGCAACCACATGGATATGCTCGCGGTCGACCAGGAGCGCGGGTTGCTGGGCGGCTGGTGTCGAGTTGATAATCTCGAGCTTCGCACCGGGCACCGCTTGTGCCGCGATCTCCTTGATTTTCTCGATCGCTTCCATCAGGCCTTTTTGACCTCCTCCAGCGTCACATCGCGATAGTCGCGTGGTGGTTGCCACACTTCGCGGTTTGCAGGCGGCTGCAAGTCATGCTCGCCGTAGGTCGGAATCGGATACTCCGAGTCAGCGTCCTTGTCGTACCAGCGCGGACGTTGTCCCTTCTCGAGGTGCTGGTTTGCAATCTTGCGTTGCAACGTCATGATCGCGTGGATCAACGCTTCAGGCCGCGGCGGGCAACCGGGAATGTGCACGTCCACGGGAATGTAACGGTCGATGCCCTTCAACACATTGTAGCCATCTTTGAATGGCCCACCCGAGATCGCGCACGCGCCCATGGCGATGCAATATTTCGGCTCGGGCATTTGGTTGTAAAGGCGAACGACCTGCGGCGCCATTTTCTTGGTGACCGTGCCCGCGACGATCATCAGGTCGGCCTGCCGGGGCGTGGCCCGAAAAACTTCCGCGCCGAACCGCGCCAGATCATAGCGCGACGCCGCGCTGGCAATCATCTCGATGGCACAACAGGCCAAGCCGAACTGCAGCGGCCAGATCGAAGACTTGCGGCCCCAATTGTACAGCTGCTCAAAGGGCAGGACGAAAATCCCCTGCTTCTGAAGCTCACTCTTTAGACCTTCATCAACAGCCATGTTATTTCCAATCCAGTGCGCCCTTGGCCCACGCGTAAACCAGTCCTTCCAGCAAGAGGAGCACAAACACCATCATCGCGATGAATGCGCCGAAGTTCAGTCCCCCAAACGCGACCGCCCATGGATAGAGGAACACGGTCTCGACGGCGAAAATCACATAAATCAGAGCGTAGACATAATAGCCGACGCGGAATTGGACCCACGCATCCCCCTTGGAGGTCAGACCGCATTCATACGTGTCGTTCTTGGTTGGTGTGGGACGGCGCGGCGCGATCAGACGCGCAAGAACCAGCGGCAGCAGCGGGAACGCCACCGCGACCAGCAGGAACACGATGACAAACAAGTACTGAGTTGTGTATGAATCCGTCATGCGACTCGGCTCTATGGCGCGACCAATCCTGCGACCCTTGTTCCAAATTTCACAATCTACGTAACAGGATTGCGGAACCTTGTCAAGGCGGTGTCCGCCACTGACTTGCGGCTGCGACGATGGACGAGTCCACGGCTCGTTCCTGCTCGGAAAACCTCGCCCGGGTGTTCAGTATCAATGGGTTTCTGCCGTATGCGGCGCCCAACCCATCTTGGCCCATACTGTGCTAAGTTATGGCAACGGAATGAGCAAATCAGGAATGATCGTGGTGATCGCGGCTCTGGCAGCTGGGGTGGGTTGTTCGTCCTATCACGCCTCCGGATCTCCGCGCGCGACCCTCCCGTTGCCAACTGAAATACAGCAATACTACCAGTGTTCGTCGAACGTGGTGACAGCGACGGTCTCCACGACAGAAAGCCACCCAGCGTATTCAGTTAAAGAGATTACACTCTGGGTAACCGGCACTCGCTGGCCAATCCGAATAAAATGGTTCGCGCCGAACGCCCCTGAACGGCAACCACTCATCCTCATCTCTCCCATCAGGGGCAGCGACACCATCGTCGTGGACGGATGTGCCAGGGCCTTTGCCAGCAGCGGCTATCACGCCGCGATTGTCGAACGCGCCCGTTTTGATTTCGACCCAACGGGGCCACTGTCGCAGGTGGAGGATTCTCTTCGTGCCGCTGTGATCCGACACCGCGAAGCGTTGGACTGGCTACTCGCGCAACCGGGCGTGGATCCAGACCACGTCGGCACATTCGGAATCAGCTACGGCGCCATCGTGACCGCCGTGCTGGCCGCGGTGGACCCGCGCGTGAAGATTTGCGTGATTGATTTGGCTGGCGGACCCATTGCGGGCGTGATGAAGTCCTCCGAGGAACGCAGCCTGCGCCGAAATTGGGATCGCAGCCGTGACAGCCATTCCCTGACTGACGACCAGCTCTATAAAACGCTGTGTGACGTCATCCGCACGGACCCGGTCAAGCTCGCTCCGTATGTGGCGCGCGACCATGTCCTGATGTTGATCGCGCGGTTTGACAGTTCGGTTCCCACACGATACCAACTCAAACTTTGGCGGGCACTGGGAAAACCGCGTGCGGACTTCGTTCCACTTGGGCATTACACATCCATTCTCATACTTCCCGCTCATCGCCTCAGCGTCATGCGGTTCTTTGAGGAGAAGTTCGGGCGGGATGCGTCGGAGCCCATTCACGCGGCAAATCAAGCAAAGAATTGATCCAGGAGCCGGTGACTTACTGGGGCTTCGCGGAGACAGCGCGTCGAGTACTTCGGTCGTCGGGCGTCAGCCCAAATGCGCCCAGGCCCAGCTTGCGGAATCGTAGCCCCGGCGCCGGTGACGGCACTGGCGGTTTGCCGAGCAAGTGTCCTGCGCGCGCGTTGACCTCGGCGAGGTATGGTTCCCAACCGAGTTTCTGCGCCTTTCGGCGCATCTTCAGGCGCATCGCGTCCACTTCCCTGAACACCTGCGGCTGGGGCAGGACCAGTTTCGGCTTCTTCATAAACTCATGGCCACTTCCGGTGTATGAACCCGGATAGCCGGCAGCCCGTTTTGGGCGTTGAACTCGCAGATCCGCGCCACGCGATGTATGTTCGCGATGGACCGCGCGTTCCAACTCAGCACGACATCCAATTCGTGGTACACCGCAATCGCCACATGAAGAATGTCGCACCTGAACTTTTCCGGGACGATCCCGGCCGCAATGTAACGGTCGGCCAGACGTGAGGCTTCCAGCGGGACCTCCAACATGATCAACGGCAACTTTTGAAGGCGACTGATCAGCGCGGCGCATCGCGATGCGGAGGCATGGCTGATCTCCTCCTCCAGCAACGAGGAAACGTAGACTTTGTCGGGACAAAACCGGATCCATTTCAGGAATATCTCGGTGATCGCCCGCCGATGTGGTGTATCCTCGGCGAACAGCACAAACGGGACAGTTGTCTCCAGATACAGTTTCATCCCCCGCTCCACTGATCAAACAGACACGAAAAGACCCACCAGTAAGTTAATATCGTCGCGTTCGGTGCAATGTCAATTCTCCGCGCTGACTACAGGTACATCGCCTCGGAGGCGACGGCGCGGTACTCGTGAAGGATGGTCTCGAAGGCGATTGCCTGGGCTTCGACGCGCTTGCTGAGCGCAAAGAGATTGGGGGTCTCGATGGTGATATCGAACGGCTCGACCGTGCCCTTGAATAGCGGGCCAAGTGAGCCGGGAAATTTCTGGTTGATGATGCCGTTGTCCGCGGGGTGGCCGTCAATTACCGTGTCGGTGTTGATCGGAATGACGCCGCTCGCCTGGAACAACGCCGGTTTCGCCAGCCGCTCGCTCAACACCGCTCCCGTGGCGTATGCGTAGAGGCCGAACGACTCGTAGTCGCTGTGGCCGCTGATGAACCCCGTGAACTCGTGCGCCCGCAGCTCGCGTTCCATGACGGCCACTTCCTCTTCGCGGCTGTCGCGGAAGAATTCGCGGTTGAGGTCTTTGCCATGGCCGCTTTCACGCGTCATTCGTTCGTAGCCGACAGGATTTACGCAGGGATAAATCGTCAACCGGTAGCTGGAGACAAGTTGCGGGCTTCTGGCAAACCGGCGGGCGAACTCCAGTGCGGCGAGAATGCCGTCAGGCTCATCGCCATGCACGCCCGCCACCAGGCAGATCGGTACCTGCACCGCGTAGGGCGAAGGCGATGGACGGCTGACGATTTTCAGGAACTCGTACTCCTTCCCTCCAAACATCAGGGTGCCGATCTCCCGAATATCGAACACGTCGCCGTGAAGGCCGCGCATCCTGGCGGCCAACGAGTGGTAGTCTTTCTCCCGCGTCGGACCGAGTTGGCTGAAGTTACCCTGAACTGCTGGCGGAAAATCCTGAAGTCGAAAATTGAAGCGGCCATCCGCGAACATCTTCAGCACGCGCCACGCCTCGTCGCGTTCCCCTTCCCCGATCATCAGTTCGACCT
>JBGPVO010000048.1:0-8010 GCA_041491705.1 Verrucomicrobiia bacterium | reverse complement strand
CCATCAAAAGCCCCGCAACTGCGAAAATCACGACTCGAAAACGGCTCTTACACCGTTGTGCAGCTGCATTTTCCCATTATCACATTCGTGCCAGGCTCGAGAGAGAGGTGAATCAAAAAATCTGCATGTCCTGAACGTTGCATGTGGCCAACTAGCGATACGTGGCTAAACGTCCAGGCTATTAACACGTTATTCACAGCGCTCTCCTCATCCTCGCCTTCGCCTTTGCGTGGCACAGCATAGCGATCGTGTTTCTGCTCTTCAAGAAAAAAATAAGCGGTTGTGAAGAAATTTTTTGGGCGCGCCGCAACGCAGAAAAAAACAGGGCCGAAAGCTCGTGCGAACTTTCGGCCCCGCGCGTGACGCGACTTGGTTACGCGTCGTAGTACATGTGGAATTCCCACGGATGCGGACGCAGGCGCACTTGATCCTGTTCTTTGCGCTTCATCTCGATCCAGGTGTCGATCACATCCTGCGTGAACACGTCGCCCTTGAGCAGGAACTCATGATCCTCCTCCAACTCATCGCACGCATCGGTGAGGCTACCCGGCATCGAAGGCACTTTCTTGAGTTCTTCGGGCGGCAGCTCGTAGATGTTCTTGTCGAGCGGCTCGCCTGGATCAATGCGGTTCTCGATACCGTCGAGACCGGCCATCAACAACGCGGAGAACGCAATATACGGGTTCGCGGTCGGGTCGGGCGGACGATATTCGATGCGCTTGGCCTTGGGGCTGGGGGAATACGTCGGGATGCGGATCGCGGCCGAGCGATTGCGGCTCGAATACGCGAGGTTCACGGGCGCTTCAAAGCCTGGCGTGAGCCGCTTATAGCTGTTCACAGTCGGGTTGGTAATCGCCGCGATGGCCCGCGCGTGTTTCAGGACGCCGCCGATGTAGTGCAGGGCCATCTGGCTCAAGCCGGCGTATTCCTTGCCCGCGAACAGCGGTTTGCCCTTCTTCCACAGGCTCTGGTGTATGTGCATGCCGCTGCCGTTGTCGCCAAAGAGCGGCTTGGGCATAAATGTCACCGTCTTATTGTGCCGCTTGGCGACGTTCTTGACGATGTACTTGTACAGCAACATATCGTCGGCCATGAAAACCAGCGAGTTGAACCGCAGGTCGATCTCGGCTTGGCCCGCCGTCGCCACTTCGTGGTGCTCGCGTTCGACTTTGAGGCCGCAGTCCTTCATGACCATGATCATTTCGTTGCGGATATCGACCTGTGTGTCCTGCGGGGCCACGGGGAAGTAGCCTTCCTTGTGGCGAATCTTGTTGCCCAGGTTGGGGAACTCCTCGCGGCCGCTGTTCCAGATGCCTTCGTTGCTGTCGACATAGTAGTAGCCGCTGTTGGAGGTTTGGCCGAAGCGGACATCGTCGAAGATAAAGAATTCCGCTTCCGGTCCGAAAAACGCCGTGTCCGCAACGCCCGTTTGCTTCAGGTAGGACTCGGCTTTGCGGGCGATATTGCGTGGGTCGCGGCTGTATGGCTCCCGCGTGATGGTGTCCACGGCATCAGCCACGATGCTGAGCGTGGTGACCTGCGGGAATGGATCGATCATTGCGGTGGCCGGATCGAGCATTAGCAGCATGTCACTGGCCTCGATCGACTTCCATCCGCGAATCGAGGAACCGTCGAATCCCAAGCCCGCTTCAAAAACTTCTTCCTCCAACTCGGCGATGGGTGCGCAGAAGTGCTGCCATGTGCCCAGAAAATCACAGAACTTGACGTCTACAAGCTGAATGTTCTTGCTCTTACACAGCGCCAGAACCTCTTTGGGTGTCATACATGTCCTCCTAGCCGGGCGGTGAGCGATTCACCACGCAGGCTGAATTCAATTTCGTGTTGATCCTGTTTGGGTGGCGTTACACAGCTTGATCGCCGCGCTCCTCGGTACGAATACGCACGGCTTCGTCGATGGGCAGAACGAAAATCTTGCCATCGCCGATCTTGCCCGTCTTCGCCGTCTTCAGAATCGCATTGACCGCGGCCTCCACGGCACCGTCGGGCAGCACGACCTCCAATTTCAGCTTCGGCAAGAAATCCACGGTGTACTCGCTGCCGCGGTAGATTTCGGTGTGGCCCTTCTGTCGCCCAAAACCCTTGACCTCGGTGACCGTCATGCCCTCGACGCCCACGCCCGCGAGCGCTTCCTTGACGTCTTCGAGCTTGAACGGCTTGATAATGGCCTCAATCTTTTTCATTGATCTCCTCCCCAAGTGCGGGTGCGAATACTAGAGAACAGCGCGAGGCCTGTAAACAGAAAAAGCGCCTCGCCTATCGCTCGTGCCCGCCGCACAGGGAGTCCGTACACCGTGTGTAAGGCGAGTTAGCAGCCGACATGCCACCGCGTTCTTCATTCGCGGAAAATTGACTCGCAAGAACTTCTAAATGAGCTGGTTGCGACTGACAGATGTTGGCAGCAAAAGACGCGCAATCGGGTCGCGGCCTGCAGCCATTTGTCCATGCTGGTCAAAAATAAAACCTGACAACGGAGACACTCCGATTGCTGTTGATGATGCTTTCCAGCGCGTGCTAACGTCGTGGCGCCATGGATGCGCCAGGCAAAGTGCCGGACTCCATCAACTGTCACTCTTGCGGGGCGATTCTCGATCTGACGGGCAAGACCGGTTTCACCCACGTCGAGTGCGCTCATTGCGGCGCGCCTTCGGTTGTGCCCATCCAGTTTGGCGACTACCTGCTGCTGAATGTGATCGGCATCGGCGGCAAGGGCACGGTCTACAAGGCCATCGACGTTCCGCTGAACCGCTACCTCGCGCTGAAAACCCTCCGTAAGAAGCTTTCCAAGGACCCGGCGTTGATCGCCGGGTTCTCCCAAGAAGCGCGCGCGGCGGCGTCCGTCAATCATCCTCACGTCGCGCAGGTCTATTCGTTTGGCGACCTCGACAACCAGTACTACATGGCCATGGAACTCTGCGATCGCGGCACTCTCGACGACCGCATCACCAAGCTGGGCCGGATTCCCGAGCCGGAAGTGCTCTGCATCGGCCAACAAATTGCCTCCGCGCTACACGCCGCGTGGCAGCGCGGCCTGCTTCATGGGGACGTGAAGCCCGGCAATATCCTCTTCAACGAGGACGGTGTGCCCAAGGTCATCGATTTTGGTCTGGCACACGGTTACGGCCAGGATGCCGAAGGTGGCCAGGAGCTTCCGTCCCAACAACGAGCCTGGGGCACCCCCTACTACGTCGCGCCGGAGAGACTCCGCGGTAAACCCGAGGACGTGCGCAGCGACATATACTCACTCGGCGCAACGCTGTTCCACGCGCTGGCGGGCCGCCCGTTGTTCGACGTGACGACCGGGAGCAAGGTGGCCAGTCAGCCCACGGCCGAACCGGCGTCCGCACTGAAGAATTACGCGCCCATGGTGCACGACCGCACCACCCGCGTCATCGCGCGCATGCTCGCCAGGAATCCAGACGAGCGGTACGGCTCGTATGACGAAGTCATCCAGGATCTCGCGGAGGCGCAGAACTTCCTCAAGATGACGCCCGTCGTCCATCCCGTTGTTGCCTCAACGGGTAAGCACTTCCTGGCATTGTCACTGTTCGCCACGCTGGCCCTGTTCATCTTCGGTGGATTGGTGGGTTGGTTCGTGTGGAAACTTCGCACGATCCAGCAACCCGCGACGTCCGCTGCCCCCACTGCTTCGGCAGAAATGCAGCCCGAAGACGTTGATTTCACGAAGGACACCCCGTGGTTAAAGGCGTGGAGAACGGCCACGCTCCAACTCGCCCAGGGCCATTACACCGACGCGTCGCTCGGCTACGCCAGGGCCCTCCAACTTGCGGGGCGATACCGACAGCGTCAGTGGATCCAGTTCTTCCAGGGGCTGACGCTGCTGGCGGCGGACCGCCCCGGCGAAGCCAATCGCGCGCTCACCCGCGCCCGCGACGTCACCGCCGCACCCGGTGTCCCCGAGGTGATCACCACGGGCAACTTCGCGAACGTGCTCATCGAGATGATGCTCGGCTCGATTCCGTTGGCCGATGTGGAGGCCACCATTCCGCGCATGCCGCCCTGGGCGGCGGCGTTGACACGGTTCATGGCTGGCTTCAAGCACCTCGATCTGGGTGAATTCGACAAGGCCGCCTCCTCGTTCAGCGAGTACCGTAAACTGGACCGCACCAAGGAACAGCCGTGGGCCTTCAGCTTGCAGGCGCTTGCGGACAAGTACGCGCGCCAATCCGACCAGGCCGCCGCGACCGTTGCGGAAATCGATGCCCTCAGCAAAGCCGGAAAGTATCAGGAAGCGCTGGCGAAACTCAACGTGGCCTCGACCAACGCGAACCTCGCGGCGCTGAAACAGGCGTTGCTGGCGGAGCAGCCCGATCTGGAGAGTGCCGCCGCGCAAGAGCGCGAGAAGAAGCAAGAGGAACGGGCCCGGCGGCAAGCCGAGACGAATCGGGCCAGATAGTGGCAAACCGATCGCCCCCACCCGTAGTGAACCGCGTTACGGCACGATACGGGGAACGTTCACGATAATCTGGTTCGTCACCGACTTGACGCCCTTCACGGAATGCGCCACGCCTTCCGCGCGCCACGACGCTGCGAGAGTCGGCGCCTTGCCGCGAAGCGTGACCTTGCCATCGTCAACTTCCACAATGATGCCCGCCGCCGCCGTGGGGTCGGTGTCGAGAAGACGGCGAATCTCTGAACCGATGCTCTCGTTGCTGGCCTCGTCGGCGGATAGGGTGGCTGACGGAACCGGCTGGCCCAGCGCGCGCATCGCGGGCGTAGGTTCGTCCAGGGCCTGCTTGTCGGCGGTTGCCGAAGCGCAGCCGCCGCTCAACGCTGCCACGGCCGCCACGATCACCGAAGTGAAGAAAAACCTGACTCGCATAGGGCTCCAGCCTTTCCTGCCCGTAACGTACCACGAAGAACCTTGGGCGTGGAGAATTTTTTGAAGCGCACCCTGCGGCGTCGTGAAGGTGCACTCGAGATTGGTGCGCGGGACAGGACTTGAACCTGCACGGCTTTCGCCATACGCCCCTCAAACGTACGTGTCTGCCAATTCCACCACCCGCGCAACGGTAGCGGCGATCTGCCCCGGAAGCTTTCGGGGTCTGTGACCGCCAACTCGTCGATAAATTATATGGAAACTCGACCGCCAGCAAGCTAAGATTTCTCCGTTATGTCAGGTCATTCCAAGTGGTCGAAGATCAAGCATACCAAGGGCGTTGTTGACGCGAAACGGGGCAAAGTCTTCGCCAAGCTCGCCAAGGAAATTGCCGTGGCCTGCAAGCACGGCGGCGGCGACCCCGGCTTTAATCCGCGCCTGCGCACGATCCTCATGAAGGCGCGCGCCGTCAACATGCCCGCCGACAACATCGATCGCGCCATCAAAAAGGGCACGGGCGAACTCCCCGGCGTCACTTACGAGGAAATCACCTACGAAGGCTACGCACCCGGTGGCGTCGCGCTGCTGGTGGAACTGCTCACCGACAGTAAAAACCGCACCGCTGCGGAGATTCGCACCATGTTCAGCAAACACGGCGGTAATATGGCGGTCGCCGGCGCGGTGAAGCACCTCTTCCACCGCAAAGGCCAGATCGTCGTCGCGAAGGAGCAGATTTCCGAAGACGAGCTGATGGGCCTTGTGCTCGACGCGGGCGCCGAGGATATGATCTCGCATCCCGACAGCTATGAAATCCTGACGGACCCACATCAATTCGAGGCCGTCCACAAGGCGCTGGAGGCGAAAAACATCAAGCCGCAGTCGGCTGAGGTCACCCAACTGCCTCTCACGCCCGTGCTCGTCACGGACGAGAAGACCGCGCGTGCCGTCCTGTCGCTGATCGACGCCCTCGAAGATAACGATGACGTCCAGAACGTCTACTCCAACTACGACATCCCCGACGAGGTCATGGAGAAGACACAAGCCGCCGCATAGCGGGAGCGGCGGTCTGAGACCGTCGCGCGTACGATGAAGATTCTTGGCATCGACCCCAGCCTCCGCTCGACCGGCTTTGGCGTCATTCAGGTCAACGGCAACCAGATGACGGCGGTCTGTCACGGTTGCATCGACAATCCGCCCAGCGTCCTGCCGTCGCGCTGTCTCGTGCGGATTGGCGACGTTGTGACGAAGTTGATCGACGAACATAAGCCCGAGGCAGTGGCGATCGAAGGGCTGGTGTACGTGCAGAACACCCGCATCGCCTTCACGCTCGGCCAGGTGCGCGGGGTAGTCATTGCTGCCGCCGCAAAAAACGATCTGCCCATCTACGAATACGCCCCGCGCAGAGTGAAGCAAGCGGTTACCGGCCTCGGTGGCGCCGGCAAAACGCAGGTCGGCAACATGGTCAAAACCGTACTCGGCCTTCCGGAAATTCCCCAAGCCGACGCCGGTGACGCCCTCGCCCTCGCCATTTGCCACGCTCACTCCTGCCGCGGCATTCAGATCAATCGACCGAAGCAGATTTGATCCACTGATTACACGGATTCGCACGGATTTTTTCCGTGTAATCCGTGTAATCCGCGGATAGATTTCCGCTTCGTGATCAGTTTTCTTCAGGGCAAACTTGCGGAATCTACGCCGACCCACGTCGTCGTGGACTGCCACGGCGTCGGCTACTCCGTGTTCATTCCGCTGTCGAGCTACGATAAGCTGCCGCCGCGCGGCGGCGAGGTGAAGCTGCTGACCCATCATCACGTCGTTGCCCACGAAGGCACACAACAACTCTTCGGCTTCATCACGCCCGACGAGCGCGACATGTTCCGGCTCCTCATCAGCATTAGCGGGATCGGCCCCAGGCTGGCCATCAACATCCTGAGCAGCACGTCGATCGCGGCGTTGCGGAGCGCCATCGCCAGCGGCGACACCAAAACGCTCTCGGCATTGCGCGGCATCGGCAAGAAAACTGCCGAGCGCCTCGTCGTCGAACTCAAGGACAAGATGGGCGGGGCCGCCGCATTCGAGACGAAAGGCCGCGCCGCCACGCCCGAGGAACAGAAACTTACCGACGCCATCCTCGCCCTCGTCTCGCTCGGTTACAAGCAGGTCGACGCCCACAAAGCCGTCCTTGCCGCGACCGAGAAACTCGGCGCAAAGGCGGGGGTCGAGGAACTGGTTCGCACGGCGTTGAGGGGCGCGTAGCGATGAAGCGGCAATGGATCGCGCTGGCACTGTGGCTCGGACTCGCCGTCGTCGCGACGCGCGCCGAGGAAGCTCCGAAACTGCAATTCGAGAAGACCACCTACGATTTTGGAACAGCCTCGGAAGGCGCGGAGGTCACCGGCAAGTTCGTATTCCACAACGACGGCAAGGGGGTGCTCAGTATCGACAAACCGGAGACATCATGTGGTTGCACCGTCGCCAGCGTGAAGCCGGACACGCTTTCGCCTGGCGAAACCGGCGAGATCGCGTTTCGGTTGGACCTCACCGACGCACGCGGCCCGGTGAAAAAAACCATCACGGTACCTTCCAACGATCCCCAGCAGCCGAAGCTCCTGTTGATCATCTCGGGAGTTGCGGAGGCCGTGTTCGAAGTCAGCCCGCCCATGGTGTTTTTCGGCGAAGTGCCCCCCGGCGAAACCGCGCGTGAGACGATAGAGATTCGCCGGCTCGATGGGAAAAAGCTGTCAATCACCAGGGCTGAAACTTCGCGGGAATACCTGAAAACGTCGGTAGAACCGGGCACAAACAGCGACTCGCAGACGGCGGTGCTCGTGATTGAAGCGACAGGCACGGGCAGGCCGGAACAGTTCACCGACATCCTCAACGTGATCCTGGAAAGGTCGTCAAAGCCGGCGTTTCACATACCGGTGGCGGGGCAATTCGTCGCCAGCATCGAGGTCGAGCCGTCGGCGCTGCGGTGGACGGTTCCCGACCCCGAACACTGGCCGGGGCCCAATCCAGCAGTCGCCCTGACCCGCAAGATCACCATCTCGTCCACCGTGACGAACCGGTCACTGGACGTGGTCGAATTCGTGAGTTCATTCGACGAGGATTTGCTCATCAAGGTCGACGAAGTGGAACGGGGACAGAAGTTT
>JBGPVO010000047.1:0-8016 GCA_041491705.1 Verrucomicrobiia bacterium | reverse complement strand
CTCCCGTTCCAAAAGCGCGTCGATGAGTTCCAGTGCGCCCGGCGATTCCGGGGCGAGCGTCATTTGCGTCACCAACCCGTCACGATCCAGCCACGCCCCGTACTCCACCGGGTTCGGTTCACGGATGAACTGCGCCGGTTGCGCGCCGCTGCGCTCCCGCGAAATGTACGGCCCCTCGACGTGCGCGCCGATGATTTGGGCCCCGCCAAAATCGTGTCCCATCGCGTCGGCAATCGCCTGCAGCGCGGCGTTGATTTTCTCGGATGAATGCGTCGTGGTGGTGGGCGTCATCGCCGTGGTGCCGCCGGCGACGTGAAACTTCGCAATCTGCGCCAGCGCCTCGACTGTACCCTGCATCGTGTCGCGGCCCAGCGCGCCGTGAACGTGCATATCCACGAAGCCCGGCCCCACGAAGTTGTCGTGCGCGTCGATGACCTGCGCGTCTTCGGGCCAGAGCACCTGCGAGGTCGGCGCGACCTGCCTGATCGTGCCGTTCTCGATAACGACACAATGCTGCTCCAACACGCCATGCGGCCCCACCACCCGCCCGTTGATGATCACCATCATGTCCCGCGCAGTATGGCGAGGCGCAGTTGACCAGACAAGCCGGAATGAGCCGGTTGGTAGTCAGCCCAGGGATGTATGCGCCACAGTTTACAAATTCACGACACACGTCTACCTGAGAAACGTGCTGACCTCGGATCCTTTTCGCGTCAGGTGAATCGTCACGGCACCGGCGTCGTCGGTGCGGAGGTAGGCGATGTTGCGCTGGGCGCAGCGGTCGCGCAGGCTGGGCTCGGGATAGCGGTGGGTGTCGCTGACGTTGACCACTTGGACGACCGTTTCGGGATGGACAGCATCAAGAAAGTCGGCGGTGCAGGAGGATTCTTTGCCATGCTGGCCTTTCACGATGACTTGGGCGTGGAGATCACTGTTATCCTTCAGCAGACGCTTCTCGACCGTCTCGCCGGCATCGGACATCAGCAGCACGCGCGTCGGCCCGAACTCGACCGCCAGCACCAGCGCGTTGTCGTCGGCGCGGCTGGCGACTACGCCGGGCGGCGGGTTCAGCACGCGAACGCGCATGTCCGGCGCGGAGCTGAGGTCATCACCGGCTTTGACCGCCCGCAGGGGAATCTTTCGCGCCTTCATGTCGTCAACCCACTCGGCGTAATACTTCGAGCGCGAGGCGATGCCGCTGTAGATCGCTTGCCGCGTCGGGACCTCGTTCGCGACCACGCTCAATCCCGCCGCATGGGCCTTGTCGCCGCAGGTGAGCACCATGGCCGGGAGATAATTCACGCCTTGCGCCCGCAGGAATGGAACCACCGTGTGCAAGCCGCCCCAACCGCCACCGCCGTCAATCAGCATGTCGTTGCGCTCACCGGGCGCGTTGAGAAAGATCGACGTGCCGTCGTTGAGCGGCAACACGGTAAGATCGACTTTCTCGGACGACCCGCCGCTGAGACACGACGCCACTCCCATGGCCAGCACCGCCAACGCCGCAGCCAGCCACCGTCGTCGCACTGAAATGGCCTTCGTCAGCAGGAGCACGCCGACTCCGTAGTACGCCCAGACGATCCACAGCGGCGGGGCGTGAACAAACCGGTGACCGAAGGGCACGCGGCCGAGTCAATCGACGCCGCGAATCATCACGCCGAGCAGAACGCTGTTGGCGCTGTTCAACGTCACCGTCAACCACGACGAAAAAGCGTGCGCCAGCGACGCGAGCAATCCCAGCGCGATGATGCAACCCAGCAGGGGGATCACGAACAGGTTGGCGATGATGCTGATCGGCGTGAACAGGTTGAAGTACACAGCCATCAACGGCAGCAGGCCCACCCACGCCGCGACCGAACAGCTCAGCAATTGGATGACCCGGCGCAGCCATGCGCCAAGTTTGACCCGCCATTTCGGCACGAACTGCATCGGCAATAGCGGATCGGTCGCGGCCCACGGCGACAATTGCGCTTCGATGAGCGGGGTCAGCGTCACAATCGACAATACGACGGCAAATGACAAAATGAATCCGCCGTTGAAAAGTTGCCTCGGGTCGAAAAGCAGAATCACCAGCGCCGCCGCCGCCAGACTGTTCCGCGAATCGGCGGGCCGCACCAGCATCCAGCCGAGCAACCACACGCAGGCCATCACCAGCGCCCGCACCGCGCCGGGATGCGCTCCCGTTGCGAGCACGTAGAGAATCAGCAGCGGTATCGCCGCCACCGCGCACCACCGTCGCGGAATCCGCACCAAGCGCAACACGATCAGCACGATGCCCGTCACCAAGCCGACGTGCAGCCCGTTGATGGCGAACACGTGAAAGACCCCGGTGCGCTGGAAGTCCTTGTAGGTCTCGGTCGGGATTTCCGAACGTTCCCCGATCACCATGCCGGCGAGCGCACCCTCCAGTTTTGGCTCGTTTTCGAGGCCGAGCCGCAGCGCGCGTTCGAGATACTGGCTCAACCGCAACGACAACGCGATCACGGGATTGCCCTGGTCGTGGGCGTCCACGTGGAGCGAGTCGTTCTTGCGAATCGTGGCGGTGAAATGAATCCCACGCTGCTCCAGCCAGCCGCGCCAGTCGAACGCGCCGGGAATCCGCACCGGCGGCGGCACGCGCAGGACCCCCGTGAAACTGATGAGATCACCGTAGCGCAACGGCTCGATTTGGCGCGCATCGCTGACGAAAACAAGGATCGAGCCGGTCGCAGCCTGCCACTGACCGACGCGCCGCACCGCTCTGAGATCAAGAGCGAAACGCAGCCGCTCGGAATCGGTTTCGCTCGCCGGCGTGGTGCGATGGCCCGTGTCGGTGACGATGACGCCCTGCAACTCGACGTTTTGGTCGCGCAAATCGAGCAGTCGGGTGATATCGATGGGTGAGGAAATCGCCGTCGCTTGCTGGTAGCCAAAGATGCCCGACACGAGAACAGCGGCGAAGAGCGTGACGAGTCCGAATCGTGTCCGCCGCAGGACCAGGAAGAGAATGAGCAATGCCGCCGACGCGAGTAGCAGCGGCGTCAGCGGCCAGGCGGCCAGTGATCCAACCAAAATCCCCGAGGCATACGCGACCACGAGCCCCGCGAGCGGACGTTTCATATTCTCAGCGCCGAGTATTTCCCCACCCTCAACGCGTTCCGAATGGCTTTTGTAACAAATTGTTTTGCGCGCGCGACGGACGCAGCCAGATCGTGGCCGAGCGCCAGATTGGCGGCAATGGCGGCGGAGAACGTGCAGCCGGTGCCGTGGGTCTTGATGTTCGGCACTATCGGCGCGCGGTATTCATGGAAACGTTTGCCATCGAACAGCACGTCCACCGCCTGCTTTGCGCCCGGTAGATGCCCGCCCTTTGCCAGAAACGGCACGCCGTACGTCTCCGCGAGCGAACGAGCCGCCGCACGCAATTCATCGAGCGAATGGATTGGGCGCTGCAGGAGCACTTCCGCCTCGGCGAGATTGGGAGTCACCACGGCGGCGTGCGGGAACAGCTTCGTGGTCAGCGCCGTGATGGCATCTTTCTTGAGCAACAACGCGCCGCTACTGGCAACCATGACCGGATCGACAACCAGTTTGGTGAACTGGCGGCGCGCAAAACCGTCCGCGACCGCCTTGATGATCGTTGCGTCGTACAACATGCCCGTCTTCGCGCCGCTGATGCGAAATGCTTCGAAAATGCGATCCATCTGTTCGGCAACGATGCGCGGGTCGATGGCTTGCACCGCGCTAACACGGTCAGGGTTCTGGGCGGTGACACACGTGATGGCGCTCGTGCCGAAGACGCCGTGCGCGCGGAAAGTCTTGAGGTCGGCTTGAATGCCCGCGCCGCCGCCGCTATCGGACCCGGCGACCGTGAGGGCGACTGCTGTTGTGGTTCTCCGTTTCACCCAGCCTCCGTTGGCGATTCTACCGTGCGGGTCAGGAAATGCAACGCGGCACGAGACCCAATCCGACAACATCGTTCTTTTAGAGCGAAGCGGCTCGCCGGGAGGCTCGCCCTCCCACTGTAGCGGGTCCTCAGAGTCGGGCGAGGACGCCGCGGTTGACTTCGGCGGCCTTGTCCGCGCCGCAGAGGATTTCGACGAGCGCGAACGCGAACTCCATCGCGGTGCCGGCGGCCTGGCTGGTCACGACCGGACCGTCGACGACAACGCGTTGCTCGGAGATCTCCCGGGCGCCCGCCGCGACTTCGGCGCGGACACTGGGATGACTGGTGGCCGCGCGACCTTTCAAGACGCCGTACGCGGAAAGAACGCTCGGCGCGGCGCAAATGGCGGCGATGCGGCGGTTTTTCGCCTGCAACGTTTCGATGATTTGCTTGATGCGCGCGTCCTGACGGAGATTGGTTGTGCCGGGCTGGCCGCCGGGCAGGACGATCATGTCGAAATCCTCGGCGTGGATGTCATCGAGCGTGCAGTCGGGAATGTGTCTGGTCTTTCGCGAAGCTTCGATCGGCCCGGACTGCGTGCCGGCGACCACCACGTCCACGCCCGCGCGCCTCAGAATATCGATCACCGTGATCGCTTCAATTTCCTCGAAGCCGGGCGCGAGAGGCACGAGAACCTTTTTCATAGGGCGTTGGTTGTGGGACGTCGCGTTACCTGGCCAGCGAATCGTCAAGAATGTGCTGGTTGGTTGACGCAGGCGGGTTTGGCACCGCCGCATCCGAAGCTGGCGGCGCGCTGTAGGTTTTCATGCGAATAACGGTGGTGTTGCCATCCTTGTCGGTCTCGAAACGCAAGGCGATGATATCCCCGACTTTCAACTTGTCCGCGGTGATCTTGTCCTTGTCTCGGAACATATACGTCCGTGCCGTGTATGTGAACGTCCGCACGCCGTCTTCGGTCGCCACCTTGAATTGGTGGCGCAGCAAGTCCACCTCTTTCAATGTGCCCTTGGCGATGGGCAGCTTGGCGCGGCGCTGGCTGGCGTCTTCGCGGGCGGCTTGCGTCGCCGACCGGACCTGATTTGTGGGATCCCCGGCCCGGATCGGCACGACGGCTGAGAAGATCAGCCACACAATGATCAGAAGCGGTCGCGTGGATTTCCGCGGCATGTTCATGAGGCGACCAAGCACAATCACTGGGGCTTGATGCTGGGGGGTGCCGCGGCGGGTCTTATTCCCGGCGGGTTCACCGGCGCGGTCACCTGTTTGAGGTCCGGGCGCGGAGGCGTCGAACCCCCAATGGTCAATGGAGGCGCCACCATTTGCGGGACCTGCCGCAGAATCGCGTTGCCGCTTTTCGAATCAATCTCGAACACGAGCGTGGTGTTGCCGACCTGGATTTTGTCGCCGGTCGCCAGCGAGCACTCGAAGATGCGGGCGCCGTTGCGGTACGTGCCGTTGGTCGAGCCGAGGTCCTTGAGGGTAAACTGATTGTTGATGTAGCTGACGCCGCAATGCACGCGCGAAATGAAGGCGTCGCGCACAGAGATTTCGGATTCGGGGAGGCGGCCAACGATGAGGGGTTTGCTGCTGAACTCGAGGCTCTTTTCGGTGCCATCGGGCCGTTTATGAATGAGCAAGGGCATGATCGGATAACAGATCCACGATTCGTTCCCGCTGCGCGCTATATTCAGCATCACTGAGCACTGGCGTCAAGCCTTCAGTGGACAACGCCCGACCCAATTCGACCCAACTCTTGCAGCCGCCATACGATTCGCGCATGGCGAAGCGCTCCGGTGCCGGCCGCCGATACACACGCGTCAACAACGCGTGCAGCCCCGCTTCACGACCGAACTGGAAGCGCTCCTGCAAAATCTGCTCGCTCCAAATGTGCCGTCCCTGCAGGCGTCCGACGAGCGCGAGGTCCGTGATCTGGATGACGGGATCGGCGACCGCGTAATACTCGATGTCCACGGCGTCCATCGGCGCGCTGGCGGCGATCTCGCGCAACGCGGGGCGTTTCGAGGGTATGATGGAACGCTCGGCCTCGTGGTACTGGGTCGGGAACAGCCAGAATTCGCGGTGATCGACGTGAAACTCGCCGTGCTGCTCTCGAATGCCGCCTTTGCGGAGGATGAGGACTTGTTCGCCCCGACCAAGCGCGTCCACGACGACGGCCCATTCCTTAAACGCGATGTTGCTGGTCGTTGCCATTGTCCGGTAATTACTTAACGCATCCGCCCCGACCTGTCCACCGCGAAATCCCATCGCTTGACAGTTGGCGAGCAGCACGTTACAAAATGCGCGATTGGTGCGTCGGCGTGTCTGCCG
Organism: Verrucomicrobiia bacterium; assembly: GCA_041491705.1. GTDB lineage: Bacteria > Verrucomicrobiota > Verrucomicrobiia > Palsa-1439 > Palsa-1439 > Palsa-1439. The sequence continues at coordinate 1,802 of JBGPVO010000047.1, read as the reverse complement.
CACGCACAAGACAGGAGAATGCTGATATGAAAGATCGCGTTTCGGGCCTGACTGTCGCTACGTGCTCAGTTGCCGCGCTGGGTCTGCTGCTGACGACCTCCTGCTCCAAGCTGGACGCGATCGAGCAGCAGGCGGGCAAGACCCAAGACCAGGTCAGCAAGGCCCAAGACCGCCTCAGCCACATCGAGGAGAGGCTCGACCAGACGGGAACCGGTCGATTCCAAATCGTTGTGGCCAACCAGGGAGATAAGGGGACGGTGTTGTTTCTCATCGATACGCGTAGCGGCGAGACGTCCATTTATCGCCCGCCACAGGGTCCAGCCATCAACGGCTTCTGGAGCAACATTCCGCGGCTGACATATTCTGACGAATACTGGCAGCGCGCGTTCACGCAGGGACAGATTTCCCCGCCCAGCGCCAACAACCTGCCGGGCGCCGCGCCACCCGCTCCGACCACGCCGCAAAAGTAGACGCGCCCGGTCGCCGAGTGCGGAATCATCAACCGGCTTGTGTCCGCCGCCGATGTTGCGCTATAAGAAGTGCGCGAGATCTATCGGGATTCGCCATGAAATACCGCGTTCTTAAAGGCACCAATCTTAATGTCTCCGAAGTGGGCTTCGGCGTCTGGACCGTCGGCACCAAGATGTGGGGCGTGGCCGATGACGATTACGACACCGGCGTCCGCCTGCTGCGGCTGGCGCGTGAACTCGGCATCAATTTTTTCGACACGGCGGATGTCTATGGAGACGGCAAGGGCGAAGTGGTCCTGCCGCGGGCGTTTGACGGGCGCCGTGACGACATCGTGATCGCCACGAAGTTCGGCTACGATTTTTACAATCATCCCGGCGTGCAGCCGGGCCAGCGCGAGCGCCCGCACAACTGGTCGGCGGAATTCATCCGCATGGCGTGCGAACAAAGTCTCCGCCGATTGAAGACCGACCGCATCGATTTCTACCAACTGCACAACCCTCGCATTGAGACCATCCGCAACGACGAGGTATTCGACACGCTGCAGGAATTGCACGAGGCGGGTAAGATCCTCGCTTTCGGCGTGGCGCTGGGACCGGCGATCGACCGCCGGCAAATTGCCGAAGGAATCGCGGCGTTGCGGGAGCGCGGCGCACACGTGCAGATCATTTACAATTTGTTCGAGCAGATGATCGGGGAACTGATTTTCCCGGTGGCGCAGGAGTGTAATTTGAATGTGTTCACGCGGGTGCCGCATTGCTCGGGATTGCTTGAAGGCGCTTACACCGAGAAAACGCACTTCAGCAAGGACGACCATCGCAGTTTCCGCGTGGCCGACGACGACAAACGGAAGGCGTGGCTGGTGGATGGATTGAGAAAGGTCGAACAGATCGCCTTTCTCACGAAAGACACGGGCCGAACGTTGGGGCAGGCGGCGATCAAGTTCATCCTCGCCGAGCCGAGCATTTGTTCGGTGCTGCCGAACATTTACAACGAGCAGCAACTCCGCGAATTCGCGGCGGCATCGGACACGCCCGACCTGACCGCCGCAGAGCTGACCACCCTGACGGAACTGCACGCCAGAAACTACGGCTTGGCTCTTCAACCCAAATGAATAAATGAATAATGGATAGACTCGGTCCCAAGTCGTTATTTCCAGTAATGCGCTCGTCAATCTTGATACCGCTTATTATGGAGGCGGCGGCGACGACGTATTGCTACACGCTGCTTCACTACGTGTCTTGGTTCCCCCTATATGCCACGTTTTACACCTTTCCAATTGGCCACATGGAACTATTGTTGCCTAGGGTGTTGGACCTGACCGCTGGCGAATG
>JBGPVO010000046.1:0-8041 GCA_041491705.1 Verrucomicrobiia bacterium | reverse complement strand
TATCGGAAGTCACTACCAGAATGTTGGCCCTATGCTGCGATTGCCCGACCAGACGCTCGATCTGGTCATCCGCCGTCTTGCCCCGCTCGGAAAACAGCACCTCAACCCCGTGCGTTGGCGCCTGCCGTTCCGGCTTGTGCTTCGCTGCGTAACCATCGAACACCACCGTCACCCGGCGCCGGCTGTGGTCCGCATACTGCAGGAGCAAACCCACCAGCGCCTCGCGGCGTTGGTGCAACGAGAGCTGTCGCGCCTTGCGCGTGGCGAATCTCGGCCACGCGTGCAACACACTGTATCCATCCACCAGTACCCAACGATTACTCACTGACTTACCACCAACCGATATATCAGCCCGAGCGCCCCACCGCCGAGCACGACTGGCACAATGCTCCATTTCCACCGCCACATGCCGAAAAAGGCGACCAAGCCGACCGCGACCGCGAACCAGTTCACGCCGCCGCTTTCGGGCAAGAGCGTATGTAGCCCGAACCACACGGCCAGATTCAGCACCACGCCCACTACTGCGGCGGTAATCGCCGACAACGCGCTCGTGAGTTTTACCTCGCCGCGCATCAGCTCGATGTACGGCGCACCGAGAAAAATCCACAGGAAACACGGCATGAACGTCACCCACGTCGTCAGCAGTGCGCCGATGGTTCCCGCCAGCCATGGTGTCATTCCGCCCGCGTGGTTCCAACCGCCCATGAAACCGACGAATTGCAGGACCATGATCAACGGCCCCGGCGTCGTCTCCGCCAATCCGAGCCCGTCGAGCATCTGCCCCGTCTGTAACCATCCATAGTGTTGGACCGACGCCTGTGCCACGTACGGCAATACGGCGTACGCTCCGCCAAATGTCACCATTGCCGCCTTGCTAAAGAATACCCCTTCCCGTACGAACACGCTGTCCCATCCCCGCCACAATCCCAGCAGCAGCACCGGCGTCCACCACAGCGCCACGCAAACCGCCGTCACCTTGAGTCCGCGCGCCAACGTTGGCCGCGCCCGGGCGTGCGCGTGCACGGCGACCGCCCCGGACTCCGCCGCTGTTGCATGATCTATCACCACAGAAAACTTCCCGGGCCAATAGTTGCCGCCAACCAACCCGATCAAGCCAGCCAGCAACACGATCCCGGGAAATGGGGCGTGAAAAAAGTAAATCGCCACAAATGCCGCGGCGGCCAGCGCGTACATCGCTTCGTTCTTCAATGCTTTGTGTCCGATGCGAATCACTGCCGCTGCCACGATTGCCGTCACCGCCGGCTTCAACCCAAAGAAAATCGCCGCGATCCACGGTGCCGTCCCATGCGCCGCGTAAACCCACGACAGCGCCAGCAGCACAAAGATCGATGGGATGACGAAGAACGCGCCTGCGACAATGCCACCCCACGTCCCATGCAGCAACCAGCCGATATAGGTGGCCAGTTGGGTCGCCTCCGGCCCTGGCAGCAACATGCAGTAATTCAGCGCGTGCAGAAATCGCTCTTCCGACACCCACTTTCGCCGCTCGACCAATTCCGTGTGCATGATGGCGATCTGCCCCGTCGGCCCGCCAAAGCTGACGAACCCGAGCTTCACCCAAAACCGAAACGCCTCGGCGAAACTCGGGCGCGCGGCGTGATTGGCTGCAGCGGGGGTTGTCGCTTCCGTCATACCCGAACTCATTTCATCGCTCCCCGAGCCATGCGTACAACGCATCGAAGCACTCGGACCCTTTCTCCAGGATTTCCTCGTCGCTGAGTCCAAGCTTTGCCCAACCTTTCAGCGCGCGGTCGATGCCAATGCAATCGGGGCGGTGGAATTTGTCGTCCTCCAGGTCTGCATCGTGAATCATCTCACCGATCTTCCGCGCCGCTTGGTCCTCGATTCCGAAGCGTTTGATGAGCGTTTCGAACGTGCAATCGTCGCCATGGTGCGTGAACTCCACATCGGCCGTGTCGAAGGGGAGCGCGTCCCGATATTTCGAGGGGCTGGACGCAAAGACGAATGTGGCGCCCGCATCAATGAACTTGCGAATGAGCCACGCCGAGCCGACGCGATCAATTTCAGGGTGCGGACGTGTCAGCCACGTCTTGCCGACGTACTCTTTCACGTTGAGTCGCGCTCCCGCCTTCGTCTTGGGCACGAGCAACCCTTGCGCGCGTTTCAAAGCCATCAGCGCGTCGTGCGCGGCGGGGCAATCGAAGTAATCAATTTCCTGGATCTCTTGAAAGCGGCGTTCCGATTTTTCCAACTCCGACGGCGCGGTTTCCACCCGCCGCTTCTTGTTCCGCTCGATGAATTTCTTCAGCGACGCCGCGAGTTGTTCGTAATCCTTCGCGCGCTCGTCGTTAAATAATTGCACGACTTTTTCGTGTGGCAACCCTTCGATTTCCTTCGCGCGGATCAGCGTCGCCTCGCCACCGTCGTCGCGAATCTGCTTGGCCAACCACTGAAACCGTTCGTTGTGCGTCGGCTCGTCGGGCAGGAGGTAGGCCGAAGTCTTGAGCTGGATCGCCCCGAACCGCTTGAGTTTGCGCCACAGGTTCACCCGGGTGGTGCTGTGCCGCGCGCGAAGCGCATACAACAGGATCAGCCACGAACTCGTTTTCATACTTGCATCAAATGATACATTGATGTAACAGTTGTTGCAACAATGAAGAAAGCCATGAGAACCGCCGGAGTTGGTGTCGCCCTGGCACTGTTGGTGAGCGGCGCCGGAGCGAAGGAGGCGCAGAGGACGTGGAATTTCGACGGAGACAAACCGGGCGCGATCGCGAACGGCTTCGTGAACGAGACTGGCGACTGGAAGGTCGTTGTGGACGAGACCGCGCCGTCCAAACCCAACGTCCTTGCACAGACTGCGAAAAATTCGGACGCGACGTTCAACATCGCCCTGATCAGCGGCACAGATTACAGAGACCTGCGTCTCTCGGCGATGATAAAACCAATCGCGGGCAGTGAAGATCAGGGCGGTGGCCTGGTCTGGCGCGCCAAGGACGCCAAGAACTACTACATCGCCCGCTGGAACCCGCTGGAGGACAACTTCCGCATGTACAAAGTGGTGAACGGGCGACGCTCCCAATTGGACGGGGCGGACATTAAAGCGCCGGCCGCGTGGCACGAGCTGGAGGTCGAGATGGTCGGAAGTCACATCGAGTGTTCCCTCGACGGCAAAAAGTACCTGGACGTAAAGGACTCCACCTTTTCAGACAGCGGCAAGATCGGCCTATGGACGAAGTCCGACGCACAAACGCACTTTGACGATCTGAAAGCAGAGCCCGCGGGCGTCGGGAAGGGCGGGGCGGAAAAGGACGAAGACAACGATTGAAAGAAATGGAGATGAGAACATGAACCGAAGAATTCTGTGTGTCATATCGGTGGCAGCGGTGGCATTTGTTTTGACCGTCAGCAGGGTGTTCGCTGAGCCGAAGGGCGAAGAAATAACGGTCAAGGGCGAGGTGATTGACCTGTGGTGCTACCTGGAAGGCGGCGACCACGGAGCGGATCACAAAGACTGCGCCGTGATGTGCGCGAAGGCCGGCAATCCCGTCGGCATTCTGGATGCCAAGGGCAACGTCTACGTGGCGATGGGGATTAAAGAGCATCAGCCCGGTCGGGACGTGTTGATCGACAAGATGGCTGAGACCGTCACGGTAACAGGAACGCTGGTCAAGAAAGGTGGCACGCAAGTCATCTACGTCAAATCGGTCAAGTAGTGAACAGAAAGCCTCGCCGGCATTCTGCCGCAAAAGCTTTGGCTGCGACAAAGAGAGGAGTGTGAGGCCGTGAATGTGAGAGTCTGGTTAGCAGCAGGTTGCACGGTAATGGTTGTGCTGACCGGGGCGGGCTGTGCAACGCACAAAACCGAAGCGGCGGCAGCATCATCGGACATTCTCGCTGCGGTACAACTCACCGCAGCAAAAGACTGCGGGTGCGGGCACTGCGCCGCAAAGGGCTGTGAGCCGTGTCACGGCAAGAACTGTTACTACTGTGTCGCGAAGGCGCTTGTGACACATGAGTGCGGCTGCGGTATGTGTACCGCGAACGGCTGCGACATGTGCGGCCCGGGCTGCGATGTCTGCAAGTTCCATCTCGCCCCCGTCGCCGCAGCAAGACCGTGAGCGTGCAAAGTGAACCGCCTGCCACTGGCTCTGGGCGCAGTCTGGTTTGTTTTGTTGACAGCGGATTTGTTCGCCGCGGAGACATCACCGCTTCGTCTTGTCCAGACGATCCGGCCGGAAGGTGTCGAGGGACGGATCGATCACATGACCATCGATGTCGCAGGCCAGCGCCTCTTTATCGCCGCGCTCAGCAACAATTCGGTTGAGGTCGTTGATCTTCTCTATGTCGCGATGCCACATCGCGACAAACAACCAGCGGAGGTGCGCCTCTACGACGCGCTGGAAACCCAGGAGCACCCATGAAATGGATCACCCGTGAAAAAGTGAAGGTCGATCGTGTGGCTTGTCCGTGGCTCATCAAAAGATTCATCGATCCGCAGGCCGAGTTCATCTTTGTGCCGGCCGACAAGGTGATGGACGAAGCGAAGCGACTCGAAGCGATCCCGTACGACGTGCCGAACGTCGAACTTGGTCACCACGGCGAGGATGTGTCGTTCAACTCGCTCCTCAAGAAGTACCGCCTTACTGACCCGGCGCTGGCATTGCTCGGCGAGATCGTGCGCGCCGCCGATTCGCACCCATCAAATCCGCACCCCGCAGGCGAGGGGCTGCGCTGGATCGCCCATGGATTCAGCGCACTCGGCTGGAGTGATGACGAGATTTTGCAGCGCGAGTTCATCGTCTACGATGCGCTGTACGCCGAGTGTCAGCGTCGAGCCAATCACTGACCGGCCAGCCTCATGCTCTGGCGTACGCGGGGCAGCTTACGCCTTGGCGCGCTGTTCTTCGGCCAAGCCGACACGGGAGACTTCCATGCCGACGATGCAGACATCGTCCACGAAACCCCGGTTGACGGCGTACTTCCGAACGTCTGCCAACAATTCGTCGAACAACTGGACCACAGGCAAATTGATACGCTTGCGCACCGCTGCCAGCAATCGGTTCTGGCCATATTCATCGCCCTCCGCGCCCTCGACCTCGTACAAACCGTCCGTAAACAGCACGACCAGGTCTTGCGGCGCCAGCGGGCACTGGCAAATCGGGTACACAGACTCCTCGAACACCCCCAGCGCCGGTCCCGGCCGGCTATCTGGAAATTGCAGCGCCTCGACCGTGCCCGCGCTGCGCCGCACAAGCAAAGGGTTCGGGTGACCCGCGCTCGAATAACGCAATTCACCGCGGGCAAGATCGGCCACCAGATAGAATGCCGACGCAAACATCGGCACGCGCGTCTGGGCCAGGATTCCCAGAAGACGGCAGTTGATCTCCGTCAGGAACTTGTCCGGTTCTGCCGCCGCTGAGACCAGCTCTTCGGCCAGCGCACGCACCATCGCGGTCACCAGCGCGGCCCGCACGCCGTGCCCCATCACGTCGCAGATGAACACACCCGCTTGCGTGTCGGAAACCGGCAGCACGTCGAAAAAATCGCCGCCCACGGCGCCCGTGGGAAGGTAACGATGATGGAAATGCAGCGCGCTTTCCTTCGCCACGGCATTGCGCGGAAACGTCGGATACCGGTCCGGCAGGAAGGCCTCCTGGATTTCGCGCGCCATGTTGAGATCAGCTTCCACCTGGGCGTTTTTCTCGCGCAGTTCCTCCGTGTAGCGGGCAACCTGCTCCTCCAGCCGCTTGCGTTCCAGTGCGCTGGTGATCGCCCGCACGAGCGACGGCACGTCAAGGCAGTCTTTCGACAGGTAATCCTTCGCCCCGCGTTTCATGGCCTCGACCGCGATGGCTTCGTTGCCCATGCCGGTGAGCATGATCACCGCAGGCTGGCGCAGCACGGGCAGGCTGCGTATGTGCGCGAGCACGGTCATGCCGTCGGCACCGGGCAATTTGTAGTCGAGCAGCACCAACGCGTAGTTTGTCTTCGCAATCTCTTCGATGGCCTTCTCGGCGGTGTCCACCCATTTGGGCGCAAACCGCATCTCCGCGCCCAGCGCCGGCAGCAGCCGCTGCAGAATCTCCGCATACACTGAACTGTCTTCGACGACCAGCAGCGGCGCGGGGGCGGCGTTCATGGGGCCGGCTTGCTCTTCGGCGGGAGTTTCGAGATCTGCAGCCAGTACTGCTGGATCTCCTCGACCAATTTCAGGCATTCGTCGAACTGCACCGGCTTGGTCAGGTAGCTGTTCGCGCCAACCTTGTAGCAGCGGGAGACGTCTTCGTCGCGATCAGAGGTCGTGAGCACGACGATGGGAATGTCCCTCATCTGCGGGTTCGTCTTGACCTGTTCCAGGACTTCCGCTCCGTTCTTCTTGGGCAGGTTCAGGTCGAGCAGAATAAGGTCGGGACGGGGCGCGGCACCGGCCTTGGCGAATTGGCGGCGATGAAAAAGAAAATCCAGCGCCTCTTCGCCGTCGCGACAGACAAATACGCGGTTGCCCTTATGGCTGCGGCGAAACGCTTCGATCGTAATCTCGACGTCAGCCGGATTGTCCTCGACCAGCAGAATGTCAAACGGCTGATGCAAGTTCTGTCTGCCCCTTGGATGTCAACCTGATTGCGTCCGTCGTGGCGGTCTGCGCTTCCTTCAATTCCCGCTTCGGCAGGGTGAAGTAAAATGCCGTGCCCTTCCCCAACTCGCTCTCCACCCAGATGCGACCTCCATGCCACTCTACCACGCGCTTGACGATGGTCAATCCAATCCCCGTGCCCTCATCATCCCGCTGCAGCCGCTGAAAAATCTGGAAGATCTTCTCGAAGTATTCCTGCTTGATGCCCATCCCGTTGTCGCGCACGTGGATGACGTACTCGGCCTGCCCAGTCTGCGGACCGGACTTTTCCTCGCAGCCGACCTCAACGACAGGATGCGGTTTGTCGTTGTACTTGACCGCGTTGGAGATCAGGTTGTGGAACACCTCGGTCATCGCCGTCGCGTCGCACATCACCGTCGGCATCTTGTCCACGCGCAAATCCACCTTCTTCGCGTCGAGAGCGTACTGCAGATTCACGCGCACGTGCATCAACATCGCGTTGAGGCCGACGGGCGCGAACGGGTTCTTCTGCTGGGCCAGGCGTGAGAATTTCAGGAGATCGTTGATGAGCCGCTGCATCCGTAGCGCGGAATTGCGAATCACATCGACGTGGTGGCGGCCTTCTTCGTCCAGCTTGTCGCGATAATCGTCCAGCAAAAATTTGCTGAACGCTTCAATACCGCGCAGCGGCTCCTTCAAATCATGGCTGATCACGTACGTATACTCGTCCATCTCCTTTTGCGTCGCCTTGAGCTGCTTCTGCGAACGCGCCAGTTTGATCTGTGCCTCCTCCACGCGCTTGACCAGGTCGTTCAGCAACTGGCCGACTTCGTCCACCTCGGCAAGGTCGCTCTGCAGTCTTTCGCCGCGGGACTCACCGGTGTCCACCCGCTTCACAAATCCCAGCAAATCCTTCAGCGAACCCCGCACGGGCGCCGATGCCAAAAACGAGGCCCCCACCGCGACCAACACGGCCAGGGTGCCCAAAGCCAGATCCATAAACACCGCGTGCATGACCGCCTCGCCCACCGAGGCCTGTCCCATACCCAACTCCACAAAGCCCACCGTGTTCGAACCGTCCTGCACGGGCACTTTCACGGTGATCAGCGACTCCGGTCTTGCCTGGCGGTATTTCGGGAAGATCTCGCGATCATTGTTATTGAGAATGCGGCAGAAAAGGATCTCCTTGTCCGGATTGATTACCTCCACGGATCGGGCCATGGCGGAAATGTCATTGCTCACCACCGCGGAGGAAATCGTCTTGGCCAGTGTCTCCGCCGCGATCCTTGCCCGCCGCAGGGTCGCCTGCTGTTGCTCGTCCACCTCGCGCCACAGATGCACGGCGGTCATGACCACGACTGTTGCGAGGGTCACCGTGGCCATCCAGGCGGCGTATTGGATTTTGATGTTGTACTTCGAGGCCATCCGCACCTTCGTCACGCGCCGTTCAGAACTGGCCGC
>JBGPVO010000045.1:0-8186 GCA_041491705.1 Verrucomicrobiia bacterium | reverse complement strand
CTGCGTCGCCACGGTTACAAAATTCTCCTGAGAAACTTCCGCAGCGGCAAGGCGGAGGTTGATATCGTCGCCCGCCAGAAGGACTGGCTCGTGTTCGTGGAGGTCAAGACCCGCAAGACCGAGGAATTCGGCCTGCCGAGTGAGGCTGTCCAGCGCGACAAGCAACGCAACCTCAGCAAAGCCGCGCTCGATTATTTGCGGCTCCTCGGCAACCCGAGGATTCGCTTCCGCTTCGACATCGTCGAGGTCGTCATTGCCGACGGCGCGAAGAAACCCGGCGACATCCGCCTCATCCAAAACGCGTTCGACCTGAGCGAGCCGTTCATTTATTGAGGTGGCTCCGCAAGGCGCCCGCGTCTTGCCGTGGGCGCATTGAACGAGTATCATTGCTCAGGTATTGAAATCACAGAGGGGCTGTTTTTATGGAGCGCATATGAAACACTCCAGAGCGGCAATCTTACTTCTGGCGCTGCTGTTATGGGTTCACACCGCGTTTGCCCAGATCGTTCCCTTGCAGTTGCAGGTTATCAAGGTGAACAAGCAAGTGGCCAACCCCCGTGCGAGCTATTCGGCGTATGACAACACGCTGATCCGCACTACCGACGATATCCTGACCTCGTATGCCATCAAATTGTCCCGGGCGATGACTCCATTGACGGACGTCCATGTCCGATGGGTGATTTTGGTGCAGCAACAAAACCCCAGCCGGATGAAACTTGTCCAGGGCGAGGGCGTCTGCAATGTGCCGCCCTGGGACACGGTGACGTTACAGACACAGCCGATCCGAACCGGCGTGTTCATACACTCGCAAAACACCGGATTGGGTCAAACCGATTCCTTTACCACGCATCCTACTGCCACTATCAAGGGTTACGAGGTGGAAGTTTATGTGAACGGCCAGCGTGTAATTGCGGATATAAAACCTCCCGAGGTGCAACAGGAAATCGAGGCGGCAAAGACGAGGACAAAGGCGCGGCCGAGAACCAGCAGCACGACCAACGCACCCTGATTCCACGACTACGGACAGGGGCAGATTCTGCGCCGTGGCGGTTTACCCGCCGGGGAGTGCGTCGGCCGGTAGGTTTCTACACCGCCACCAGGGGATCGGGGTGTTGGAAGCCCACGAAGTGAGTGCGTGCAGGAAAAAACCCATCAGCCAGCAGGAGTAGAATGATCAGTTTGGGTATTACGGCCTCCAAGGCCCTCTTGCCGGACCCGCGGATTGCCCGCCCAGCGGCCTGAATTGGGAGATTGCAATTACCCTGCGGATTCTGTAGTTGTCAGGGGTGTCGTTCCGATGCGCCGACGGCAACGGAATCACAACACTGGAGGCATGGCTCGATGAAAACAATTTCTCAGGGTAGTTTGCGGGCGCGCCTGGTTCTTCTGGTTCTTCTGGCAGTGATCCCCGCGCTGGGGTTGATTCTGTATTCCGCCCAAGTGCAGCGGCAGGTGGCGACGGAGGCGGCCCATGAAACGTTGTTGCGGACCGCCAGCCTTACGGCCTCCGATGTCTCGCGGGTGATCGAAGGGGCGCAGCAGCTTCTGGGCGGACTGGCGCAGTTTCGTGAGATCCACAGCGGCGACTCCGCCGCCTGCGGCGCGGTGATGGCGAAGCTGCTGACAATGTATTCGTTCTATTCGACACTGGGCGTGGCATCGCCTGAGGGAAATGTCATTTGCAGCGCTGTGGCCCTGACCAATTCCGTCACGGTGGCGGATCAAAGCTGGTTTCGCCAGGCGCTTCAGACACGAGACTTCAGCGTGGGGGAGTGTGGAGTCGACCGCCTCACCGGCAAAGCGTCCATCGATTTCGCCTACCCCATCGATGAATCCGGTCGCATCCGATCAGTCGTGTTCGCGGCGTTGAATTTGAAGTATCTGAATGGCCGCATGAGCCTCGTCAAGCTGCCCGAGGGGGCCTCGCTGGCGGTGATGGATCGGCAGGGGACGGTTCTGGCCTCTTCTCTCCCGGCCGAAGAGCAGGGGCGGTCGGCGCCCGAATCGTCTTTGCTCAAGTCCGTCTCGGCGTATCGCGGGCAGGGAACGGGGGAGATTATCGACCCGGAGGGTGTGCAGCGTATTTACGCGCTGTACCCGATCGGCGGCAAGCGGGGGAAAGCGGATGCCTACGTCAGCGTCAGCATCCCCACCGCCGTCGCGCTGGCCGAAGCGAACCAGCAATTGGCTCATAATTTCATGGGATTGACGTTGGTGTCGCTATTGGCACTGGCCGCCGCATGGTTTGGCGGCAATATGATCGTCCTGGGCAAGGCGAACGATGAACTTGAAGGGCGCGTGCAGGAGCGCACCAAGGAGCTGGCGCACGAGCAGTTGTTGCTGAGGATGCTCATGGACAGCATCCCGGACACGATTTACTTCAAGGACATGCAGTCGCGGTTCACCCGCATCAACCGCGCCCAAGCCGAGGTGCTCGGCCTGCATTCTGCCGATCAGGCCATCGGCAAGAGCGACGGCGACTTTTTCACCACGGAGCACGCCCAAGCGGCGCTCGCCGACGAGCGGCGGATCCTCGAATCGGGCCGGGGATTGATCAGCAAGACGGAACATATCCGCCGAGCCGACGGGCAGTTCCGCTGGGTGACGGCGACCAAGGTGCCGCTGCGCGACGCGGGGGGCACAGCGGTCGGGCTGGTTGGCATCAGCCGCGACGTTACCGAGCGCGTGATGGCCGAGCATCTGCTGCGGGTCCTGGTCGACAACCTGCCCGACCTCGTGTACGTCAAGGATACGGAAGGCCGTTACGTGGTGGACAACGCGCCGCATCGCAACTTCCTCGGCATGCAGACCGTCGAGCAAATTGTCGGCAAGACCGCCTTCGATTTCTATCCACAGGAACATGCGGAGCGGATTCGCGCCGACGATCAAGCGGTACTGGAGTCCAAGACCCCCGTGCTGAACCGTGAAGAGCAGTTCATGAATCACCGCGGTGAGAAGACCCGGGTCTCGACGAGCAAAGTTCCCTATCGAGACGAGCAAGGCAAGATCATTGGCTTGGTCTGTATCAGCCACGTCCTCGGCGAGCGGAAGTAAACGTCGGCCGACTGACGAGCCGACCCCAGATGGCCGTCGGGCAACCGTCGGCCTCGCGACACGTTCGATATCGCCTCCTCCGAGAACGGCTGCCGGTCGAACGACTTGGTGAGCACCGGCATCACCAACATCATCAATACGACAAGTGACCCGACGGCCAGCACCGTGGGCTGGCACCGCTGTCAACGGACCCACCTGCGTCCTCGGCGTGCGGCGGCTGCCCTACCGAGATTAGACTCGACTTGCAGGGCTGATATTAGTTAACTTTGCGGCGGAGAAGCGAGGGTCGCATCGGCTCATTCTTCTTCGGTTTCAAACCACTTGGCGTGGGAAGGGTGCAGCAATGAAATCGAGACAATGTCTTCTGGTGGCCGGGCTGTTGTTGGTCGCGAACGTCGCCGAGGCGGCGCTAACGACCAATAGCTGGACGAACACCGTCAGCGGGCTCTGGCAGACGGCGGGGAATTGGTCGGCGGGTATTCCGACGAACTCAAACGCCGCCGTGCTCATCACCAACGTCTCCAACAAGACCGTCACGATCAACGCCGCCACATCCCCGTTCAATCTCATTATCAGCAATCTGATGGTGCAGGGCTTTGGCGCGGGGGTCAACACGCTGCAACTGACCAACATGGCGGCCAATTCGTTGGTCGTCAGCAACCTCGCCGTGGGTACCAACGCCGTGTTGACGGTCACCAACTCGAATCTGCGCGTAGATGGTATTGGGACCAATCGATTCACCATCGATGGAATCGTCACCCTCGATCGTGGCTCAATCATAGTCACCAACAGGCTGATGGTCATCGGCAACAACCAACGTGGGAGCCTGACGGTGAAGTCTGGCGCATTGCTCAACAACTCCGTGATCCTCGGCTTAAGCGCGGGCTCGTCGGGCACGTTGACCGTGGCGGGCGGCACCAACAATGTGCTCGGGGAGTATGATGCCGGGAACGGTACCAATTCCACAGGGGCCATCTGGATCACGGGGGGAGTTGTGATCGCCACGAACAGCTCGGTCCACCACAACCTTGGCCTACGAGGCGCTGGCCAACTGACGATTTCCAACGGCGTCACGGCATTTTCCTGGATCGTTCTGCCGTTCGGTGGTGGCTCCGGCACGTTGACAGTGGCCGGTGGTACCAACACATTGGATGAACTCTCCGTGGGAGCGACTTCGGGACCGCCTAATACAGGGACGGTGTGGGTAACGGGCGGACGATTGGTGGCCACCGGCACCATTGAAGTTGGCGTTGGCAGCGTCGGCCGGATGACCGTTTCCAACGGGACGGTCTTGGCAAAGACGCTAACCGTTATCCCTACGACCGTTTCTCGCGGCACGTTGACCGTGGCCGGCGGCACCACCATCGTCACCAACAAGCTGATCATCGGCACCTCGGCCTGCTCGCCGACGGGCATCGTCGTGCTGGCGGACGGGAATCTGTTCGTGACCAACTCGGCCGGGACCGCGGTGCTCGACATCGAGGGCGGCACGTTGACGCAAACCGGCGGGACGTTGATCATGGACAACCTGATCATCACCAACCCGTGTGCCCGCTACATCAAGACGGGCGGCTCGTTTTTCATCAAGACAACCATTGACTACGACCCCGACCTGGACGCCGATGGCGATGGCATGCCCAACCAATACGAAATCGACCACGGGTTGCTCCTCTTCAATCCCACCGATGCCGCGGAGGACAAAGACGGCGATGGGATGAGCAATCTGCAAGAGTTCCTTGCCGGCACCGACCCGACCAATAGCGCGTCCTCGCTCCGCATCACTGCCTTCGCGAAGCAAGGGAGCAACATCCGGGTGACGTGGATGATGGGCCCCGGCAAGACCAACGCCCTGGAGCGCACTGCGAGCGACGCCAGCGGCAATTTCACGACGAACAACTTCGCCACCATCTTCACCGTTACCAACACCGTCGGCACCACCACCAACTTCCTTGACGTCGGCGCTGCGACCAACTTTCCGTCGCGCTACTACCGCGTCCGGTTGGTGCCGTGATTAACCGGCACGACGACCAGCCAACTTTCCGTCCATCGCGCTGGATCGCGTCCCCGGCATTCCATTGGATCGGGGGTCAGGCCTGATCGCCAATCTCCGGTCAGTCGTTCATGGTCAGCACGACGCGGAAACGGGCTTTGCCGCTGTGCATCTGTTCGTAGGCTTCGGCCACGCGCTCCAGCGGATATTGCTCGATCATGGGATGGACGCCGGCCAGGACGCTGAATTGCAGGGTGTCCTGGGAGTCTTTGGCGGTGCCGGAATACCATCCTGACAGCGATCTTCGGCCCGTGATCAGGGAGAGGGCGCTCACGGTCAACGGCTCGGCGGGAGCGGCGGGGACCACGAGTTTCCCATCGGGTGACAGGCCGTCCACCAGCGCGGAAATGGCTTTGGCGTCTGGAGCTGTGGCTAGCGCCACGCGAGCGCCGCCGAGCTTGTTCAATTCCTCCGCGGGATTGGCTGCCGCGGAATCGATGTAATGGTGGGCGCCCAGCTTTCTGGCCAGCGCTTCCTTGTCCTTACCCCGGCCAATGGCCACGGTGTTGAATCCCATGTGGCGCGCGTATTGGACACCCAAATGGCCGAGTCCGCCGATTCCATGGATGGCGACCACGTCACCGGGCCGCGCCCCGGAATTTCTCAGGGCGTTGAACACGGTGATCCCCGCGCACATGAACGGCGCGGCCTCTTGCGCCGGCACTGCATCGGGGATCGCGGCCATGGCCTCGCTCGGGGCAACCATGTATTCGGCATAGCCGCCGTCAAAATCGATGCCGGTGACTTTGCGATTCGGGCACATCGCGAAATCGCCGCGTCGGCACGCCGCGCACTGAAAACAATGTCCGCCGTGCCAGCCGACGCCGACACGGTCGCCGGTATTCCACGCGGTGACGCCGCGGCCGAGCGCCTCGACGCGCCCCGCCACCTCATGGCCGGGCACGCGTGGGTACTGAATACCGGGCATGTGGCCCTCCTTGACGAGCATATCGCTGTGGCAAATACCACAGGCCTCAACCTTGACACAAACTTGACCGGGACCGGGCGTGGGGATGTCACGTTCGACGAGTTCCCATGCGCCACCGGGTTTGCTGATTTGAGCCGCCTTCATCTTTCTGTTCATACGGTTCGCCCTTTCTGAGTACGCTGTTGCGTCACGCTACCAAGTGCCACAAGTTTGGGCGGAAATCCAGTGTCCGGAGTGAAGTCTCGAGGCTCCTTCTCGGTATCAGAATCGTGGCTTTCCAATTGCGCAGTGAATGGTTGACTTGGAAATCTGAAACCGAAGGGTCCGCAAGTCGTCCAAAGCGGGGACAGAGCCGTCCAAATCCCGGCTGGTTGTGTCTGGCAGCTTTGGATAATCTCCGGGTCGTTGAAAACACGGAAGTTCATCCCCTTGTTGGTGATCGCAGCGGGGCTTCTAGCCTACCACAACAGCTTTCATGCGGCGTTCATCCTCGACGATATAAAGTGGATCGTGGATGGTGCGCGCATTCGGCACATTTGGCGGCTGTGGGAGATCCTCGCTCACACCTCGCGTCCCGTTGTGAACCTCACATTGGCAGTGAACTACGCATGGAGCGGGCTTGACCCGTTGGGGTACCACCTGGTCAACGTGGGCGTGCACATCCTCGCGGCACTGGCGTTATACGGGGTGGTCAGGCTGGCATTTGTCTCGGAACCGCTGCGATCTCGTTTCGGCGAAGCAGCGCCACAGCTGGCGGCCGTGATTTCGGTGATCTGGCTGGTGCACCCGCTGCAAACGGAGAGCGTGACCTATACGATCCAACGCAGCGAATCGCTGATGGGGTTGTTCTACCTGCTGGCTCTCTACTGCGTCATCCGCAGCAACGGAGCATCGCGAAACATTTGGTGGCAGGTGGGTGCGGTGGCGAGTTGCGCGCTGGGGATGGCCAGCAAACCCGTCATGGTTACAGCGCCTGTGGTGATCGTGCTCTGCGACCGCGCCTTCCTTGCCAAATCGTGGCGCGATGGTGATGGAACGACGGGGAACCTTGTATGGGTGTTTGGCGGCCACGTGGTCGTTGCTACCGCTGCTGCTGGCGAATGCGCCTTCGGCGGAATGGAGCGAAAGCGCTGGGTTTGGGTACAAAGATATCCGGCCGCTCCAATACGCGCTGATACAGCCGGGGGTGATTTTGCACTACCTGCGGCTGGCATTCTGGCCCCATCCGCTGTGCTTCGACTACGGTTGGCAGTACGGATGGCCGGCCACTGGGAAGGGAGCCGAAGCGTTGCTGCCGGTGGCGGTTGTTGGCGGATTGCTGACGGCAACGTTGTGGGCTTGGTGGCGCAAACCCGCGCTGGGATTCGTCGGGGCATGGTTTTTCATCATCCTGTCGCCGACTTCCAGCTTCGTGCCAATTGCTGATTTGGTAGTGGAGCACCGTATGTATCTCCCGCTGGCCGGAGTGGTTGCGACGGCGGTGGTCGGGGCGTTCTTGTTCGGGAAACTCTTGTTCAGCAAGCAGCAAGGCTTTGTCCTCGCATGGCTGGCAGGCGTATCCGTGGTGCTGCTACTGGAAACCCTGACCATACAACGCAATTACAAATACAACTCGGGCTTCACCATCTGGCAGGATACCGTCGCCGTGTGTCCCAACAATCCCCGGGCGCAC
Organism: Verrucomicrobiia bacterium; assembly: GCA_041491705.1. Taxonomy (GTDB): domain Bacteria; phylum Verrucomicrobiota; class Verrucomicrobiia; order Palsa-1439; family Palsa-1439; genus Palsa-1439. Next base: position 482 of record JBGPVO010000045.1, on the reverse strand, counting down.
AACAACCTGGGGGTCGCCCTGGTCCAGTTGGGCAGACTGCAGGAGGCGACCGTGCAACTGGAGCAGGCGCTACGGATCAAACCCGATTTCGCCGAGGCACACAACAACCTGGGGTTGATCCCGTGGCATCAGGGCAAGGCCCAGGAGGCGATCGGGCATTACGAGGAGGCTTTGCGGATCAGGCCCAATTACGCCGAAGCACACAACAACCTGGGGGTCGCCCTGGTCCATCTGGGCAAGGTGCAGGAGGGAATCTGGCATTATGAACAAGCGCTGCGGCTCAAACCCGATTACGCCAACGCGCACTACAATCTGGGACTCGTGTTGTGGCAAACGGGCAAGGTGCAGGAAGCAGTCGGGCATTGGGAGCAGACGCTGCGGATCAAACCCGACTATGCTGAGGCGCACTACAACCTGGGGGCCGCCCTAGAACAAGCCGGCAGACTCCAGGAAGCCATCAGGCACTACGAGCAGGCGCTGCG
>JBGPVO010000044.1:0-8312 GCA_041491705.1 Verrucomicrobiia bacterium | reverse complement strand
GAGGACAAAGTTACGGTCATCCTGCAGGTCAACGGCAAGCTCCGCGACCGCGTGGAAGTGCCGGCCCAGATTACGCCTGCGGAGTTGGAGAAACTTGCATTGGCGAACGAACGCGTGCAAGAATACCTCGCGGGCAAGCTGGTGAAGAAGGTCATCGTCGTGCCGGGCAAGCTGGTGAACATCGCGGCATCGTGAGGACCGCGTGCAACAGCGAGGCAGTAGACAGGGATGCCAGATTCTAGTTGAGGTACGACGAAACTCCGTTATATTCTCGACATGAGGTTGGTTGGCTGGACAATGTTCAGGTTGACGAGACAGGAGCAGTTGATCGTTGCGTTCCTGCTGTCCGCGCTCCTTCTGGGCACGGCGGCGAGGGAATGGCGCACGCGGCATCCAAAAGCCGCCGACACCGCAACACCGGAGATGAAGGGTCACTAATGCAAAAGCTGAACTTCGCCGAAGCAGTCGACGAGATCGTGCGCGTGGATGGGCGGTACGACTCCGACGCATACTACTTCGTACGCGAAGGATTGGATTTCACCATCAAGATGTTCAAGAAGGACTCGCGCGGCACGGGCCGGCACGTGAGCGGGCAGGAATTGCTCGATGGCCTGCGGCGCTACGCCCTCGATCAGTTCGGCCCGATGGCCAAGACGGTGCTCACCTATTGGGGCGTCAAGCAGTGTGAGGATTTCGGGGAGATTGTCTTCCGTATGGTGGACAAAGGCATCCTGGGCAAGACCGAACAGGACACCCGCGAAGATTTCAAGGGCGGTTACGATTTCGACGAGGCGTTCGTCAAACCCTACCAGCCGACGCCGCGCCCACGGAGCCGTCGCCCCGCCAAGGACGAAGGCACTGGCGCCCACCGTTACCGGCGTGTACCGGGGCGCGCCTCTGACGCGAAGAAATTGAGCGGCGGCGCGAACTAGGTGTCGGAAACGGCATGCGATTCCACTGCGTTCGGCGCTGTCTGTTGGCGCCTCTCATATTCGTTGCAGGAACCCTGATGACCCACGCCCAAACACCCAACGTTCGTCCAGTGCACAAGGTGGTGTTCGACAACGGTCTCACGTTGCTCGTGCGCGAAGACCACAGCGCGCCCATCGTCAGCGCGCAAGCGTGGGTTCGGGCAGGCAGCATCACGGAGGGCCCGTGGATGGGCGCAGGCATCTCGCACGTGCTGGAGCACATGTTGTTTAAGGGCACGACGACTCGCGGGGTGTCGCAGATCGCGCACGAGGTTGAAAGCAAGGGCGGCCACATGAACGCCTACACCTCGTTCGAGCAGACCGTGTTCCATATCGATTTGCCGTCCGAGAATTGGCACACGGCGGTCGATATCCTGGCCGACTGCATGCAGCACGCCACCATTCCTCCAGAAGAACTGCTCAAGGAAAAACAGGTCATCCTGCGCGAGATGGCGATGAACAACGATGACCCCGGCCGACGCTCTAACCGTACGCTGTGGGCCACGGCGTTCACCACTCATCCCTACCGCTTTCCTGTCATCGGCTACCCGGACATCTACAATCGCCTCACTCGGGACGACGTGGTCGCCTATTACAAAGAGCATTACGCCCCGAACAACATCGTCTTTGTCGTGGTGGGCGATGTCGACGCGTCGAAAGTCGAGCAGGAGCTTCGGGACCAGACGAAAGACTTCAAGATGGGCGCGATCGCGCCGGCGTTCGTGCCGCCAGAACCGCCACAACTCAGCGTGCGGGAGCGTCATGAGGAAATGGCGACGCAGCTCTCACAGATCAACCTCGCGTGGCATGTTCCCGCAATCACGAGCCCGGACGTGTACCCGCTCGATGTGCTGGCCATCGCTCTCGGCCAGGGCAACAGCTCGCGCCTCTATCGTGAGCTACGCCAGAAGCGCGGTCTGGTTCACGAAATTAGCGCCAGCAGCTACACGCCCGGTTATCCGGGGATCTTTGTCATCCATGCCAGCGTCGACCCGGACAAACGCGAGGCGGCGATCGCGGCGATTCGCGGGCAGGTCAGGCAACTTGCCGAGCAGCCCGTCACCGAGGAGGAACTGCGCAAGGCCATCAAGATCAGCACGAGCAGTTTCTTTGACCGACTCAAGACGATGCAGGGGCAGGCTTCCGATATCGCTCACAATGAATTCCTGGTTGGCGACCCGAATTTCTCGGACGTCTACCTGGAAAACTTGCGCAAAGTTACACGCGAAGACATCCAGCGGATAGTCCAGGAGTATTTTACCGACCACAACCTCACAATCACATCGTTAAACCCGACCGGCTCTCTCTCGAAGCCACAGGTGACGGCTGCCACAAAAACAGGAATTGAAATTAAGAAGTTCGACTTCCCGAACGGGTTGCGCCTGCTGGTGCGTGAGGACCCTAAGTTGCCCCTGGTTGATTTCCAGGTATTACTGAAGGGGGGTGTCATCGCCGAGACTGACGCGGACAACGGCATCACCAAATTGACCGCTCGGATGCTGTTGAAGGGCACGAAAACGCGCACTGCGGACCAGATTGCCGAGACGATGGAATCCGTCGGCGGCGCGATCAGTTACATTTCGGGCAACAACAGCTTCGGCGTGACGGCGCAGTCGTTGAGCGAGGACTTCGACCGCACGCTGGATCTACTGGCCGACGTGGTGCAGAACCCGACGTTTCCCGACGAAATGCTCGGGCGCGAGCGCTCAGTGCAGATCTCCGAACTCAAGCAGGAGCAGGATCAGATCATGCGCAAGGGCCAACAGATCCTCCGCGAAGCGATGTACACACAGCATCCCTACCGCCTGAACATTCTCGGCAAGCCGGAGACGCTTACCAGGCTCGCGCGCGCCGACCTCGTCGATTTTCATCGCCGATTCGTTGTGCCGAACAACATCGTGCTCACCGTATTCGGCAATGTGGATGCGGAAGCGGTGCGTCGGAAGGTCGAAGCCAAGTTCGGCGCCATGAACTCGGTGAAGTTGGAGTTCCCGCACACGGGCTCGGAGACGCTGGCGGCGGATGCCCGCAAAGTTGAAACCGTTCCGAAAGAGCAGGCGGTTCTTCTCATCGGGTACAGCGGCGCGGACATGTTTAGCAAAGATCGCTTCGCGCTGGAGTTGCTCCAGGAAGCGTACTCGGGACTGGGGTCGCGTGTCTTTCTACGCATCCGCGATGAACTCGGCTTGTGTTACTACGTCGGCGCGTATCAGTTGGTCGGCCTTGACCCTGGTTATTTCGCGCTCTATGTGGGCACGACCCCGCAAAAAGTCGGGACCTGCGAGAAGGAAATGTTCGCCGAATTGGAAAAGTTGAAGGCGAACGGGCTGACCGACGAGGAACTGGCGCGCGCCAAGAGCGGCGTCATTGGGCAGCGCCGCGTGAAGATGCAGGACAATTCCGAGTTGAGCATGATGGTTGGACTGGACGAGTTGTACGGTCTCGGGTACGATTTCTTCAAGACGATGGATGACAAATATCGCGCGGTAACGCCCGATGACATCAAGCGGGTCGCAAACCAGTATTTCAACAACAAACCGCACGCGGTCGTCGTGGTGACCCCATCCGAGGAGAAAAAGTAATATGGCGGAAGTTCAAAAAGACACGATTGGCTCGACCGAGGACACACTGCGTTTCCTCGACATGGTCGGCTTGTTCGGCACCCAGGCGATGATCGCGCTCGGTAAACTCGCCAATCCGGCCACGGGCAAAGCCGAAAAGAACATGGCCGCTGCCCGTCTCTTCATTGATACCCTTGAAATGTTGGAGCACAAAACGCAGGGCAACCTTAATTCGGACGAAACCAAGGTCCTGCAAGCGACGCTCACGGATTTGCACCTGATGTTCGTTGAGGAGTCCAGGGCGCCCCAGGCGTCCACGCCGCCTCCAGCGCCAGCCAAGCCGGACGAACCGCTCGTGGTGAATCCTCGCGATGAACCGCCAGCCGATGATTCGAAGGTCAAATTCCGCAAGACCTACGAGTCGTAGCTTCTTGTTTTCCGCCGCCGCTCGGTGAACCACGACAGCCAGATCGTGATCTCAAACAACACCACCAACGGCAGCGCCATCAAGACCATCGAGAGCGGATCGGGCGGCGCCAGAAAGGCAGCGACGACAAAGGCGAGCACGACGAAAATCTTGCGTCCCTTGCGAACCGTCGTGTAGCCCACCACGCCGAGCCGGACGAGGATGAGGATCACCAGCGGGATTTCAAACGTCAGCCCTGACATCAACGTAAACTGCGTGACGAAGCTGATATAACTGTCGATTGTCCACCGCGGCTCGATCCCCAACCAGCGGCTCGCCTGGATGAATGCCCGCAGCGTTTGCGGAACGATAAACACGAAACAGCTGGCCGCGCCGATAATGAACAGAACGGTGCCCGCCGCGAAGCCGGGCCACAACAGGCGTTTCTCCTTGGGCTTGAGCGCCGGCAACACGAATTGCCCGACGAAGTACAGGATCGCCGGCGCCGCCACGACCAGGCCCACGTAGAACGCCAACTTCACCGAGAGCACAAACGAATCGGTGACGTTGAGGCTCAGCAGATAGTTCTCCGGGTGATCGGTGACCCGCCGTAACGGCCACGTGATGACTCCTAGAATCCGGTTGGCAAACGCCAGGGCGACATGAAACGTAATCGCCAATGCAATGAGGCTCTTGAACAGCGTGCCGCGAAGATCGTCCAGGTGTTCCCAAAACGTCTTGACCGCGCCCTCATCGTCGGACGCTGTGTCTTGGATCACTTGGACCTCGTCCGACGGATTCTTCTTCGAAAACCACGGACGCACTGGCAAAGGCCTTAGCCCTGTTTCGGTTCGGAGGGGTGTTGCGGCGCGGCCGCAGTTGGCTGGGAGGCAGGCGGAGTAGCCGGTTTGTTCGCCGTCTGCTGCGGATCATCATGCAGGTCGCGCGAAGCCTTCTTAAACTCGCGCATTGCCTCGCCCAGTCCCCGCGCAACTTCCGGCAGTTTCTTCCCGCCAAACAGCAGAACGACAAGGAAAAACAGCACGATAATGTGCCAGTCGCTCAACATCGCTAACGATAGTGACATTATGGCTTGTCTCCTGTCTGCTTATGACACTACACGCTGCCACGGGCCTTGTCAACGCAGCCAACGGACGGCTATTGATTGACCACTACGAACTCGCAACGGCGGTTCTTTGACCAGGAGCCCTCGTCGTGCCCCATATCCGCGGGTCGTTCCTTGCCGTAACTGATGGTCGACATCCGGCTCGTGTCCACGCCGAGCTTGACCAGTTCATCCCGAGCCGCCAACGCGCGGCGCTCGCCAAGCGCCCGGTTGTATTCCGCCGTGCCGCGCTCGTCACAATGCCCTTCGACGACCAGTTTGCCGGGATTCGATTTCATATAGGCCGCGACCGCTGCCAACTTCGAGTCTTCGCTCGGGCGTATGCGTGCGCTGTCGTAGTCAAACAACACCGCTGGAAATTGGCCGTGTTCCAGCGAGCCAGCATTGAGACCGACGGGCCGTTCCCCCACCCCCCCTTCGCCGCCAGCGCCGAGTGGTGAAACGGGAGATTCTGAACCGGGGCCGCTCGCGCCTGTCTTTGCGCCCGCTCCGCCTCCAGCCCCATGATGGCAGCCTGTCAATCCAAACGTCGTAACCACACCAACCAAAATGATTTGAGCCAGAAACTTCTTCCTCATGTGAGGTTCCTTCCTCCTTGTCACAATTCGTTTCGTCGCGTCCGCAACCTAGGGTCCCCACGCGGGTTCGGACGCGCCCCCTTCAATAGCTGGCAACTGTACTTGCTCGCCGGTGACAACGTCAAGCAGATACAATTGCGCGCGCCAGTGCTGCATTTTCGTAAACACCAAATGTCGTCCGTCGGGCGCCCATGACGGATCCTCGTTATCCGCGCCGTCCGCCGCCACCGGCCGAACCGCGCCCGAACTGCTCTCGTACAAGCCGATTTGGAACTTGCCGCCGACCCGCGACGTGACCGCCAACATCGGCTTCGTGTCCGCGTTGGCCAGCGGTCGCGACCAATCCGGCTCCGTATTGTAACTCGGCGACACCGTCAATCGGGAAGCGGCTCCACCGTCCTTGTTCATCGTCCAGATTTGTGGCGCGCCGCTGTCGTCGCTCACGTAGGTGATGGAACGCCCGTCGGGTGACCACGTCGGCGAGGATTCGCCGCCGCGCGTGTGGGTCAACTGATGCAGGCCTCCTCCTTGTGCATTCATCGTGTACAACTCGGGATTTCCGGTCTTGCTCAGCGTCAACGCGATGCTCAAACCATCGGGTGAGAACGCCGCGCCGGTGTTCAGGCCCGGATACGACGCGAGGCGCAGGCGTTGGCCGGTGTACAAATCCACCTCGAGCACGTCCGGAAAGAGGTTCTTGTAGCTGGTGTACACGATCTTGCGTCCGTCTGGTGACCACTTGGGCCGCACGCTGATCGACTTGTCATAGGTGAGCTGCCGCACATTGTAACCGTCGTAATCCATCACGGCCAATTCCTTCACCCCGTTGTGCGCCCACACAAAGGCCACCTTCGTTTGCGCGATGCCACGCTGGCTCGCCAGCGTCTGCACGATGTCGTCCGTAAGCTTGTGTACCACGCGCCGCAAATCCTGCGCGCTGCCCTGATAGGCCTTCGACAGCACGACCCTCTTGGTCACTTGCTGCATCACGACGCACTCGACGACCACCCCGCTGTGGTCCCCGCGCACCGTGCCCGATTGCACAAACTCGGCACTGCTGGCCGGTGCGATCGTGAAATAACCCGATAACCGCAGATCGTTTTTTAACACGTCGGCTACCTGCCCCGCGATGGACGCGTCACCTCCGAAACCTGACACACCAAACGAACGTTTTCCCTTGACCACGTCCACTTGCGCGTCCGCAGCCTGGAGGCAGCAGCCAATCAACGTGCCAAGCGCCAGGGCTCGCCATGTGTAGACCATCGCGCGCACTGGTCGCCCCCAAAATTCTCTCTGCATATCCCTTATCCCTCCAATCGGAAGTTCACGGAAATCTCGGCAAAGTCGCCTCCCAAACCTTCGGGCAAGGGATCGAGGCGCGGCACATTGTGCGCCGCTGACAGCGCGGAGTCGTCCATCAGCTTGTTGCCCGATGAACGCCCCAATCGTACGCCGTCGATCCGCCCGTTCCGCGCGATGCGCAACAAAATCGTCGTCACAAGTTTCTTATCGAGACCGAGCGCCTGCCCCGGCTGGTCCCATGCCTCGTACATCCGATCATGCACGTGCAAATAATACGACCAAAACGGCGACCCCTTGCCGATGCCGCCCGCGATTCCATCCGCCGATCCATCCGGCGAACCCAGGCGACCGTACTTCGATTCTCCCGTGCCTCCGCCCGGCGCGCGGTTGTCGCCTCCCGGGGACCCGCCGCCCGCTGCGGATAACGCGCTCGCAAAACGTTGCCGGATCGACGAGGCGCTTTCCGCCGTGGTGGGTGAGCCGGCCTTTGCGGGCGACTTGACATTCGCGACGGTCTTCTTCGCCGTCGTTGCTGGTTTATCAGCCGATTTGTCGCTCGGCGTCGCTTTCTTCGCGGACGCGTCCGCCGGCTTTTTTGGCTCTTTGGTTGATGGCTTCTTCGGGATCGCAATTTCGTTTGGATCCCTTGTTTCCGGCGGGGCCACTTTCGCCTTCGGCGCAGGTTGTTCTTCAGGACTGGATGCCGGTGCGCTCGCGCCAGCCGAGGGGGCAACACTCTCGCCGGTCGGTTCCGGCGGGGGAGCGTAATTGCCTCGCCCCATCCCAGGACCTTTGGGCAAATCGCCAAGTATGTCGGCGGGCGTAATCAGATCAACCGTGGCGGGCGCGTTGGAACGGGCCGTGTTGATCACCCCTTAAAAGAAAACAATCCCGCCAATGATCGCCGCGTGTACGATGCATGCGACAATGAAATTTCGCCGGAACCTTTTCTCAATTGTGCTCATCTCCGTGCGAGCCCGGAACTGATCGGGGTGGACTTCGGCGGTGTTTCTTCCTGCGTCATGAGGGCAATACGCGTGATTTTGGCGGCGTGAAGTTCCGTGAGCACTTCCATGACCGCGCCGTAGTTGTTCGCTTCGTCGGCTTTGACCAGAATCGTGATCGGTGGATTCAACCGTGACAGCTTCGCCAGTTCGGCGCGCAACTGCTGCGGCGAGACGACAACATCGTTGAGGTAAATCTTCCCGCGCTTGTCCACGGACAGCGTGCGTGTCTGCTCCCGCTTGATCTGGTCGGTGGTGCCCTTCGGTAGGTTGATGTTCATGCCGTACTCAACCACCGGGAAGAAGATGATGACGGCGATGAACAGTTGCATGAACAGATCCACGAGCGGCATGACGTTGATTT
>JBGPVO010000043.1:0-8449 GCA_041491705.1 Verrucomicrobiia bacterium | reverse complement strand
CCAACTTCACCCAGCCCATTGCGATGCGCGTGGACGAACTCGTCAGCGGCGTCAAGTCCGCCGTCGGCATCAAGATTTTCGGCGACGACCTCGCCGTGCTGAAAGACAAAGCCGAACAAGTGGCGCGCGTGCTCGGCAAAGTGCGCGGCGCGACCGACATCAACGTTGAGAAAGTCAGCGGCCTTGCCTATCTGGAAGTGGAGATTGACCGTGATCGCATCGCCCGGTACGGCATCAACGTCGCCGACATCAACGACATCATTGAGACCGCCATCGGCGGCAAGGAGGCGTCGCGCGTGTTCGAGGGCCAGAAGTCCTTCGGTCTTATCCTGCGATTCCCTGAATCCGCCCGCAACGATGTCGAAGTCATCAAGAACATTCTTGTGGACACGCCGGGTGGCGCGCGATTGCCGCTCGGACAACTTGCGCGGGTCGAAGTAAAGGAAGGCCCGGCACAGATCAGTCGGGAAAGCGCCTCGCGCCGCATTGTGATCGAGTGCAACGTCACGGGCCGCGACATCGGTGGCTTCGCCAAGGAAGCGCAACGAAAGATTGATGCGGCCGTGAAGCTGCCGCCCGGCTATTTCATCACCTGGGGTGGTCAGTTCGAGAACCAACAGCGTGCGATGAAGCGTTTCGCCATCGTTGTGCCACTGACCATCGCCGCCGTTTTCATTCTGCTCTTCAGTTCCTTCAACTCGGTGAAGCAGGCGTTGCTCATCATTACCGGCATCCCGTTCTCGCTCATCGGTGGCATTCTCGCGCTCGTGATCGGCCACTTCAACATGAGCGTCTCCGCGAGTGTCGGCTTCATCGCGCTGTTTGGCGTCGCGGTGCTCAATGGCGTCGTGATGGTCAGCTACTTCAACGAATTGCGCCGACGCGGCCAACTCGTCGAACACGCCGTTGTGCAAGGCGCGGCATTGCGTCTGCGCCCCGTCCTCATCACCGCGCTCGTGGCCGCGCTCGGCTTAGTGCCGATGCTCTTCGCCACCGGCCCCGGCAGCGAAATCCAAAAACCCCTTGCCGCCGTCGTCATCGGCGGCATCATTTCTTCAACACTGCTCACGCTCGTTGTCCTTCCCGTGCTCTACCGCTGGTTGGAGCGCGAGCAATGACGAAGAGTCTTGCAACAACAACCGAAACCGACTTTTCCGTTGACGCTGTGGGCGCTCATCCATAGATTAGCCGAAGGGCACGTGAGACGTGCTGCCGTTAGTCCGTGGTGCCCTCCACGAATTTGGTTCAATGGCCCTTGGCGAGGAAAAATCATGACGGTTGTGTCAAAAGGTCTCGAAGGAATTGCGGTAGCCCAAACCCGCATTGGTGACGTTCGCGGGGACATCGGCCAGCTCATCTATTGCGGCTACGATATCAACGAACTGGCGGGGAAAGTCTGCTTCGAGGAAGTCGTCCACCTGCTCTGGGACGGTCGCCTGCCCAACCGCAAGGAACTGGAGCTACTCAACGGCCAGTTGATCGCCGCGCGGCCATTGCCGAAGGCGGTCGTCGACATGCTGCGGTTGCTCCCGAAAAACGCGCCGCCGATGCACGCGTTGCGCACGGCGGTCTCGATGCTTGGCGCGCTCGACCCCGATGCCGACCTCAATACGCCGCAGGCGAACCGCCGCAAGGCGGTGCAATTGGTCGCGCAGATTCCCGTGATCATCGCCAAGTTCCACCGCATCCGCTCGGGCAAGGAAACGGTCCCGCCGTCGCCCAAGCTGAGCTCGGCCGCCAATTTCCTGTACATGCTCAACGGCGAACCGCCCGGCGACGAGGCCGTCGCCACGATGGACATGGCGTTCGTGCTGCACGCCGAGCACGCGTTCAACGCCTCGACCTTCGCGGCCCGTGTCACGATTGCCACCCTATCCGACATGTACTCGGCCATCACCAGCGCCATCGGCACGTTGAAAGGCCCGTTGCACGGCGGCGCCAACGAGGGCGTGATCCATATGCTGCAGGAAATCGGTGACGAGAGCCGCGTGGATGATTACGTGCGCAGCGCCCTCGCCAACAAGAAACGCATCATGGGCATCGGCCATCGCGTCTACAAGACGCTCGACCCGCGCGCGCCGCACTTGAAACGTCTGGCGGAAAAACTGTCGGCAAAAGTCGGCGAGCCGAAATGGCTGCGCATGAGCGAACGCATCGCGACGATCATGAAGCAGGAGAAGAACCTGAACGCCAACGTCGATTTCTACTCGGCCACGGTCTATTACAGCCTTGGCATCCCGACCGATCTGTTCACCCCCATCTTCGCCATCGCGCGCACGGCGGGCTGGACGTCGCACGTGTTGGAGCAACTGGCTGATAACCGCCTCATCCGTCCGCTCAGCGAATACACGGGGCCGGAAGGCCTCAAGGTCGTGCCCATCGACCAGCGTTGAGCCGGACCCGATCCAGTCATGAACATTCACGAATACCAAGCCAAGGAAATCCTTCGCCGTTTCGGTGTGCCTGTCGCCGACGGGGCTGTCGCGTTCACGCCCGAAGAAGCGGGAAAAGTCGCCCGCTCGCTGAAGTCGGACGTCATTGCCGTCAAATCACAGATTCACGCGGGCGGTCGCGGCAAAGCCGGCGGCATCAAGATCGTCAAGACACCCGAGGATGCGGCGAAGGCCGCGCGCGAGCTGATTGGCAAAGTGCTGGTCACGCACCAGACCGGTCCGCAGGGCAAGGAAGTCCGAAAAGTCCTGATCGAAGCCGGCAGCACTCCCAAGCGCGAGTTGTACCTGAGCATTTTAATCGACCGCTCGATTGCCCGTCCGTCTTTCTTGGCGAGCACCGAGGGTGGCGTGGACATCGAAGCCGTCGCGGCAAAGACGCCCGAAAAAATCCTGAAAGAACCTGTGGATCCGGCGATTGGCGTCCAACCGTATCAGGCGCGAAAGCTCGCGTACGCGCTCGGCCTCGGCGGCGACCACCTGCAAGCCGCAGTGAATCTCATCCTCAGCGTCTATCGCGCCTTCATCGAGACCGATGCGTCGCTCATCGAGATCAATCCGCTCATCATCGATCAGCGGGACCGCGTGATGGCGCTCGACGCCAAGATGAACTTCGACGACAACGCGCTCTTTCGCCACCAAGACATCCTCGCCATGCGCGACCTCAACGAGGAAGACCCACGCGAAGTCGAAGCCACCAAGTTCGGTCTTAATTATATCGGCCTCGATGGTAACATTGCCTGCATGGTCAACGGCGCGGGCCTCGCAATGTCCACGATGGACATCATCAAGTACTACGGCGGCTCGCCGGCGAACTTCCTCGACGTCGGCGGTGGTGCAACCACCGAACAGGTCACCGAGGCGTTCAAGATTCTCTGCGCCGATAAGAACGTGCGCGGCATCCTGGTGAACATCTTCGGCGGCATCATGAAGTGCGACGTGATCGCCAACGGCATCCTCACCGCCGTCAAACAGGTAAACGTCCGCGTGCCGCTCGTGGTGCGCCTCGAAGGCACGAATGTCGAACTCGGCAAACAAATCCTGAAGGAAAGCGGCCTGGCCATTATCCCCGCGGATTCGATGGCCGACGCTGCGCAAAAGATCGTCCAGGCCGCGAAGTAGCCACTATGAAATTCTATCTCTACTACGAAAATGTGGACCGCCCATTGGCGATCGATATCCCCGACGATGAAGTCGATGGATTTCTACAGGAATATGAGGAGGCGCTGCACGATACGTCCGTCGAGACCTTCCAGTGGAAGAACTCCAGTTTCCGCATCGGCGGTCTGATGGCCGTCGTGCACGAAAAGCACGCCCCGGCGCGTCCATGAGCATCCTCGTCGACATCAATACCCGGTTGATCGTTCAGGGCATCACAGGCTCCGCGGGCAAGTTCCACGCCGGGCAATGCCTCAAGTACGGGACAAAACTCGTCGGCGGCGTCACGCCGGGCCGTGGCGGCGAGGTCGTGGAACTGGAGTCGCAAAAAATCCCCGTCTTCAACACCGTCGGTGAAGCCGCGCGCGAGACCGCCGCGAATGTTTCCTGCATCTTCGTACCCGCGCCGTACGCCGCCGATGCAATTCTCGAAGCGGCGGACGCCGGCATCGAGTTGATCGTCGCGATCACGGAAGGTATTCCCGTGGTCGACATGGTGCGCGTGAAACGAGCGCTGCAGGGCATGGGCGTCAAGCTCATCGGCCCGAATTGTCCCGGCATCATCACGCCCGGCGCGTGCAAGATCGGCATCATGCCGGGTTACATCCACAAGCCCGGGCCCGTGGGCGTGATCTCCCGTAGCGGCACGCTCACCTACGAAGCGGTGTGGCAACTCAGCTCGCGCGGCGTCGGCCAATCCACCTGCATCGGCATCGGCGGCGATCCCGTCAAGGGCCTCGACTTCATTGACCTACTGGAGATGTTTGAGACCGACCCGCAGACGGAAGCCGTGATCGTCATCGGCGAAATCGGCGGGAACGCGGAGGAGGAGGCCGCCCGCTGGATCAAGGACAACTTCACCAAGCCCGTCGCCGCGTTCATCGCGGGCGCGACCGCACCCAAGGGCCGCCGCATGGGTCACGCGGGAGCCATCATCAGCGGCGGCAGCGGTTCCGCCGTCGACAAGATCAGGGCCCTCGAATCCTGCGGCATCGCGGTCGCCAAGACGCCCGCGGAAATGGGCGAGACACTCGTCAAGCTGATGCGGTAGGATGGGAATTGACGGGTCAATCCGTTCAACGATGCAACATCGTCAGTCCACCGATGACGCAGCGGCGCGCCGCACCATCCCGCATGACGAGCTGATGCGGCTGCCGATCGTGCGCTATCACGGCCCAATCCGCTCCCTGGCAACGGGGCCGGATTTGCATCGGGCGCTGCAAGACATCCGCTCCGAGCGCGTGGTGGGATTCGACACGGAGACGCGCCCGTCGTTTCGCAAGGGTCAGTCGCATGCGCCCAGCCTTGTACAGATCGCCACGAGCCACGCCGTGCACCTGTTTCCACTTGCACAATTGGATTGCTCGCACACGTTGGCCGAAGTGTTCGTCAACGCGCAGATCGTCAAGGCGGGCATCGCCCTGGCGCGTGACCTTTCCGAGTTACAGAAGCTATTCCCGTTTACGGCGACGAACCTGGTAGATCTCGGTGACGTCGCCAAGCATCACGGAATAGAACAAACCGGGCTGCGCAATTTGGCGGGGCTGTTCCTCGGGGGACGAATCACGAAAGGCCCGCAAACGTCGAATTGGGCACGGCCCGATCTCTCGCAGAAACAACTCTGCTACGCAGCGACAGACGCCTGGGTCTGCCGCGAATTGTATCTGCGCTTCGAAGGCTTGGGCTGGCTGGCGTCGCCGCCACATCGGTAGGACGCGGTGATTTACCGTCATCAGCTCAAGGCGTTGCACCGGACTCTTTTAGCTGCCCAAAGAAAGTTGCAAGTAATTGTTGCTATTCCCGTGCTTTGGCGTATGGTAGCCACGCTCGCAGATAGAAATAGTCCGCAGTGAGATTGGTGGAATGTCAGTCAGGCCTAGTTAGCTCGGTGACAGTCCGAAACCCGAAGAGCGGGAACAGTCACTGAGACCTCCGTCCGCAGCAGAAAGAATACACATACACAAATGGCTACCAAGCTATTCGTAGGCAACCTATCGTTCAACACCACTGAAGGCGACCTGCTCGACCTGTTCAAACAGGCCGGCAACGTCACCAGTTGCGAACTCATCATGGACAAGTTCACCAGCAAATCCCGCGGATTTGCATTCGTCCAGATGGGCACTCAGGAAGAGGCCACCAAGGCCATCACCGATTTCAACGGCAAGGAATTGGACGGTCGCGCCCTGACGGTCAACGAAGCCAAACCCCGTGAAGAACGCCCTCGCGGCAGCTTCGGCGGCGGTTTCGGCGGCGGCGACCGTGGTGGCAAGCGCGAGTTCAGCCGTCGTTAATCCGACGACCGAACGAGAGTTTACACAAAAAGAGCGTCCCCACCCGGGACGCTCTTTTTTCTTGTCTTGAATTTGCTGAATGAGCAAAGCCTCGCCAGCCCCAATGTTGTGGAGGTCGATAACGCACCATTCACAGTTGAAACGGCGGGCGACATGCGCGCATCAAACCACGAAGAGGAATTATGAAATCGAAGAACATCAATGCACCTGATCTCACACTGCATTCGCCGCGCAGTCCCCGTGTGCGGCTTGGCGGTTATGCCATCCTCGCCCGCTGCCTCGACAAAGGCCGCGCCACGCTGGCGGGCAAGAACGGCGAATACAACTTCGCCTGTCCGCTCGATCAAGGATTACTCGAATTTGCCGGTATCAAGGCTGACGACCTGAAGAAGCAGTTGGCGCGCGGCAAGAGCGACAGCCAAATTCTTGAGTGGATCGGCGCCAATTCGAGGACGAAACCACAGCCCTGGCAGATTGTACAGTGGAGCGCGTTCGCTGAGCAGCGTGGCGCGACGGACGTAGAGACGCGCGAATACTTTACAGGCTTGCTGGCAAAGACCAGCAAGACGCGCGAGGACATCAATGGGTGGTTCGACCTGCTCGACCTCGATGACTACGTGAGCTTTGGCGGGAAAGCCTGAGCGCCCGCAGTCGGACTGTCCCCAAAGCAAACGGGCGCCTCTTGCTTACTGCACGAGGCGCCCGATTCTTTGAAACCCGAACGTCCTAGCTTCCCTTGTCCGTCGGCTCGCCGGCTTTCGTCCAGCCAGAGATGCCCGCGGGAAGATGCTTGATGTTGGTGTAACCGAGCTTTTGGGCCGCTTCAACGGCGGCCTTGTAAGCCATGCACTTGGGCCCGCCGCAATACGCGACGACCAGTGCGCCCTTATCGCTCGGGAGCAAACCGGTCAGTTTATCCTGGCTCGCCTTGAAGTCGATCGCGCCGGGAATGTGGCCTTTGCTCCACGACTTCGAGCCGTTGGCGTCAAGAAGCGTGACTTTCTTGGCGTCGATCGCCGATTTGAGTTCTGGTATGGTAATGTTCTGCACTTCGCCCGCGTACAACGTGGCCGCGAGCACAAGCGTAGCTGCTACCGCGAAGAGTTTCTTCATAATACCCTGTTGGTTGTGGGTTGTTTGGTTCAGTTGTGCCTCGCCATGAGGCAATCCTGACATACTCCTACTGCGACCCCTGTTTTCTATCATACAAACAACCACTTTTCAAGAAAGTTGCGCTGTGCTTGCAGGATTCCGTTAAGGCCAATGTCCTTCCGGAAAAGCCCGGTGCGGGCGTTGGCTGTTTTTCCCTGCCCACGCTGCACAAACACCAACAGCGCCAGGAATCAGACCGACGACGTTTTCACTTCGACCCGGACGGGCTCTTTGAGGTGGAGATCGCGCTGTGCGAATGGGATCTCGATGCCGTGCTGCTTGAACTTGTCCCAAATGGCGAAGTTCAACTGGCTCTCCAGCGTGCCGGGCCGGTGCGCCATTTCGCCCGACCACACTCGAAGCTCGAAATTGAGCGCGCTGTCGCCGAACTCCTTGAAGACCACCGTCGGCGCCGGATTCTTGAGTACGTTCGGGTTTGTGTCAGCGACTTCCAAGAGGAGCTTCTCCACCACATGCGGATCGCTCTTGTAGCTCACACCGACACTGATCCGGAGCCGCACTCGCGGATCGACGTGTGTCCAGTTGACCACGCGGTTGGTAACGAATTCGGCGTTCGGCACGATGACCATGATGTTGTCATTGGTCAACACGTGCGTGGCGCGTGCGCCGATGCGCATGACCTTGCCGACCGTGTTGTTGCCGAGATCAACGCGGTCACCGATTTGAATCGGCCGCTCCGCCAGGATAACCAGGCCGCTGACAAAGTTGCTCACGATGTTCTGCAGGCCAAAGCCGATGCCGACACCCAGTGCGCCCGCGATGACCGCCAGCGAACTGAGGTTCACCCCGACCGTTTCCAGGCCGATGAGCAAGCCGAATACCAGGACGACGTAGCTGACGATGCGGGCGATGGCGTACTGCTGGCCGAGCTCGAGCTTGGTGCGCGCGAGGACGCGCGTTCGCAACAAGTGGCGGACCAGTCGCGACAGCAGCACGACAATGGTAATGATGACCACGTACGCCACGACCGTCGCCAACGAAATCGGCGTCAGCCCGAGCTGGAACAGTGGCTTGGTGAAAACCCCGAAAATTTCGCTCCACGTCATCTGGTCACTTCCCGATGGTAATCCACCGGTGCATCCGGGCGGATTTTTCGACGGCGTCCAACACAATCTGGTTCGCTAGGCCGTCCTCAAACGTCGGTTGCACGGAACGCTTGTCCACAACCGCGTTGATGAAGTCAGCGATCGTGTGCACAAAGGTGTGTTCGTAGCCGATGATGTGCCCCGGCGGCCACCAATTGCCAACGTACGGATGCACGCCGCCGCCCTGCGTGACCAGGATGTCGCGGAAACCGCGGCGGTCGGCGGGGTCCGCCTCGTTGTAATACTTCAGCCGGTTCATATCCTCGAAATCGAACACGAGCGAACCTTTACT
>JBGPVO010000042.1:0-8570 GCA_041491705.1 Verrucomicrobiia bacterium | reverse complement strand
TTCGGCGACGAATTGGGCGACGTCGCGCAGGGAGCGGCCTTCCACGAAAATAAGCAGGTCGTAGCCGCCGGACATGAGGAAGAGGGAGGTGACCTCGTCAAACTTGGCGATGCGCTTGGCGATGTGGTCGAAGCCGCCTTCGCGTTCGGGCTGGATCTTCACCTCGATCACGGCTTTGACGAGATTCGTGTCGATCTTGTCGTCGTTGATGACGGCCTTGTAGCCAAGGATGACCTTGTCATCTTCGTATTGCTTGATGCGGCGCTGGACCTCGTCGGCGGGCAGGTTCAGCATCTTGGCCAGGTCGGCCGGCGTTCGCAGCGCGTGTTCTTCCAGAAGTTTCAGTAGTGGATCCATAATCAACTCGGAATCGTGAAATGGTCGGGACGGCGAGATTCGAACTCGCGACCCCTTGCACCCCATGCAAGTGCGCTACCAGGCTGCGCTACGTCCCGACTGCCCATCAACGGACGGACTCTAACACACACCACAAAGGCGGCGCAAGCATCTCGCGGCACAGTGTTGTTTCGCTAGATCAGCAAGTACGCCGCGAACAATTCGCCGAACAGCACGCTGATCTCCATCACGTACAGCATACCGGTCGCCGCCTGACTGGCTTTGTCCTGTACGCATCGCAGCACCATCAATCCCAGCGCCAACGGCAGCGCCAGTCCCCACAGGATGCGCATAAGAAGGAAAAACAGGTTCCCGTGGATGGACCATAGCGACGGAATGAATACGTCGGCAAGTTGCGCATCGAATCGACCCAGAAACAACATCGTTCCGAACACGACCGCGATGCGCAAGCCAATGGCTCCCAGGACGAGTTGCGCGAACCGCAGCAGGTGTTCGAAGCTCAAACGTCGCATCAGCAGGTACCAGTGTCCCAGGATCATCCCGACGTTCGTCGCGCCGAGCAGCAGCGTGCCGCTGATCACCCCCGCGTCGAAAAAACCGGGCGCGGTCGTCTCCACCCTGCGCGCGGCGAGTATGTGTCCCGCCAACGGCATCAGGCCCAACACGAAACCGAGCAGGCCCGACACGAGAAGCAGCAGTCTGCCCAGGTCGGGTTTATCCAATCGGAATGCGCCGAAGGCCGCCGTGGCGCCGATGACCGTCAGACCCAGAAACCGCACGTCCGCCCAAGCGGACTGTAATAACCACTTCGACAGCATGAATGCCACTGCCGCAGTCAACGCGCACAGCAGGCTGTTGAACGTGAAAAAGCTGGAGCGAATCTCGCGTGGCGGCAGCAGGCACGTCATCAGCAGGCTGCCAACGCTCAGTTCCGTGAGCACGATGCACAGGACCTGGATGAGCTTCATCTGCCGAGCAACTCCAGTCGAGGGGGTGTTCCTTCCGCCACGAGATTCCGGCCACGCCCGACATCCCGAAGCCAATCCAGTACCAACTCCACATCTACTTGCTCACACACCGGTCGATACTTCTCCAGGTGCGACGCCGCGCGTAGCGCCAACCGTGCTGCGGGATCGGGTTTGCCTTGTTGCAGTTTCAAGAAGACCGCCGCCGTTTGGATAAGGCCCTTGTAGAAGTCACGAGGTTCACCGCGGGTTTTCAGCCACAATTCCTCCAACACATCATGAGCTTCGTAATAGGCCTGCTGGTTGAAACACCGGATGAACTCGGTCAGTTGCGGTTCCACCACCACGGTCATTGACCGATCACCACCACCGAGTTCTTGCCGCCGTACGTGTCATCCACCTGTGTCGGATTCTCGGGGTCGGGCATCCACTTGCCATCAACGATAAACTTGTACTGGTATCGCCCCGCCTTGAGTGGGATCGTAACCGCCCACTCGCCGTTGGATCGTTTCCTCAGGGGCGACGCCGTTGCGCTCCAAGCATTGAATTCGCCTGCGAGGTTGACGATACGCGCATTGGGCGCCTTGAGCGTAAATTCCACACTGAAGTTGCCCGGTGGCTTGGGCGGTTCTGGTGGCTGAGGAGGTAGAGGCGGTTTGGGCGATTGTGGAGTATATGTCTGAGTCGGCGTATTATTTATCGGACTGCGCACTGGAGCCGGCTTTGCCGGCTGTGTGTTGCGCGGCCAGAACACCAATGCCAGCACACCGACGATCACCAGCACGACCACGACCGCCGTGATCACGAGCGGCAGAGGAGATTTGGTCGGTGGCGCCACCGGTTCGGGCGGAGGCGGCTGCAGTTCGGGATGCAGATCAACGCCGAGCCGCTTGGCCGTCGCTTCGGTTTTTGCGTCCTTCAGATCCTCCAAGAGAGCGTCGTAATCACGGTAGCGGAGCAGAATGCTCTTGTTGAGCATCTTGTTGACGACTTCCTCGGTCTTGCGCGTGATGTTCGGATTGAGGTCGCGCAGTAGTGGCGGCTTTTCGTTGAGGCGCTTGCCGGCAAGTTCCTCAGGCGTGTCGGCCTCGAAGGGCGGATGTCCCGTGAGCGTCTGGAAGAGGGTGGCGCCCAGGCTGTACACATCGCTGCGAAAATCCTCCGCTTTCTGGCCAACGCGTTCGGGCGAGATGTAGTATGGCGAACCCCAAATGCCTTCCCCGGGCGCGACCTCGACGTTGGCCAGCTTGGAGAGGCCGAAATCCAGCACCTTTGCGCCCACGTCTTCCGTAATGAAGATGTTGGCGGGCTTGATGTCGCCGTGGATCATCCGGTTCTTGTAGGCAGCGCGCAATCCTTCGACCACGTCGATGGTCAGTTCGAGCGCCCGCTCCTCGGCCATCGGCCCGTCTTGCTCGATGATCTCGCGAAGCGTGCGGCCCTGGAGCAGTTCCATGACGATGTAATACTGCGCCGATTCTTCGCCGACGAAATAGACCTGGACGATGTGCGGGTGGCTGATCGCGGCTGCCGAACGCGCTTCCTGCAGAAAATCATCCAGAAACTTCGGATCTGTCGCCAGATTCTCGCGCAAGACTTTGATCGCCACCTCGCGGTTCAGGGTGGGATCGAAGGCGCGGTAGACCGTGCCCATGCCGCCGTGCGCAATTTCTTCGAGCACGTTAAAATGGCCCAGCTTTGATGAGAGCGCCATCGAAAAACCGATTCTAATGATTCTCGCGCCGTGCGCAAGCTTTGGTTGCTGGTCGAATCGAATAAATAACGCTGGACAGATCCACCGACCTGCAACTGCGTCTTGCGATGCGCACCAGCTTCCGAATACAATCTAAACGTGAGTGGGGTTGCAGACAACATCAATTTAATTCGTCAGCGGATTTGCGCCGCCGCCGCGCGCGCCGGTCGTTCACCCGAGGACATCGCGCTGATTGCCGTGAGTAAAACGGTTGAGCCCCAATATGTGGAAGAGGCGCTCTCCGCCGGACAGGCCATCTTTGGCGAAAGCAAGCTGCAGGAAGCCAGGGCGAAAATCCCGCTTGTCTCAGGCCGCGCCCGCTGGCACATGATTGGTCACTTGCAGACGAACAAGGCGCGGGATGCGGTCGCGCTATTCGATGTCATTCACTCGGTCGACAGCGTGAAGTTGGCCGAAGAAGTGCATAAGTGGGCCGAACGCGCCGGCAAGACCCAGGCGATCCTGCTTGAGGTAAACGTGTCGGGTGAAGCCAGCAAGTTTGGCTTGAAGCCGGAAGATTTGAAGTCCACCGTTGCGGAAATCAACCGGTTACCGCGTCTCGACGTGCAGGGGTTGATGACCTTGGCGCCATTCGTGGAAGAAACCGAGAAAGCGCGGCCGTATTTTCGCCGGTTGCGGGAACTTGGCGAGGCGCTTGGTCTGCGAGAGTTGTCGATGGGCATGACCCACGACTTTGAGGTGGCCATCGAAGAGGGCGCGACCATGGTACGAATCGGTACCGCGATTTTTGGAGAGCGAAAACGACATGAGCCTACAGAATAGGACGGTCGCCTTCATTGGCGCCGGCAACATGGGCGAGGCGTTGATACGCGGACTGCTCGCGGCCAGGACGGTTTCTCCCGCGAGGATTATCGCCGCGGACGTGCGGGCTGAGCGGCGCGAATTTCTTGTGAAGACGTTTGGCGTGCAGGCCATCGACGACAACGCGGAAGCGGTGAAAGCCGCGGACATTGTGCTGCTCGCCGTGAAACCACAGCAGATGGGCGAGGTGCTGGCTGGTTTCAAGTCGGTCATGACCGGCTCGAAGTTGATTGTCTCCATCGCCGCCGGCGTGAACACTGCGCGTATTGAGCGGGAACTCGGCGGCAAGGCGCGAGTGGTGCGCGTGATGCCGAACACCCCTGTGTTGGTCGGTGCCGGCGCGGCGGCCCTGGCAAAAGGCACGTACGCAACCGACGAGGATCTGGTGACCGTCGAGTCGATTTTCGGTGCGGTTGGCATCAGCGTACGCGTCGAAGAAAAGTTACTCGATGCCGTGACCGCCCTGAGCGGCAGTGGCCCAGCGTACGTGTTTTACGTGACTGAGGCGATGATCAAGGCGGGGGTCGCGGCCGGGCTCGATGAGGCGGTGGCAAAGAGGCTGGCGATACAGACGGTCTACGGCGCGGGCAAACTACTGGTAGAAAGCAAGGACGAGCCGGAATCGTTGCGGCGCAATGTGACGTCGCCCGGCGGCACGACCGAGGCTGCGCTCAAAGTGATGAACGATCGGAAACTGGAAGAAATCTTTGCGGAGGCGATCAAGGCTGCCGAGAAGCGGTCCCGCGAGCTTTCCGGTTCCTAGCGAGCTGTGGCGTGACCCGTGCAACTTTCTTACGCCACCACGGCGGATTCCACGGGACCGCGAATATGTCAAAATGCCTTCGTGTCATCAGGTCATTCGGGCCGAGTCCATCCCTATCTACCCTCGATCATTCTCGAACTTGTGTATTCTCTACGCCAGCGGGCGTACCGACCGAAATGGCCTTGATGACGGCATCGACTCTGGCTATGGTGGGGTCGTTGCACAGCATTATCTGAGGCAATCATTGTGACACATACCGAGACCTACATGCGGCAAGCCGCGCAAATCGCGAGTTCGCTCGACTGCGCGACGATCGAACGGATCGCGGAGGGGCTGGCCGCATTGCGCGAGCGGGGCGGACGGCTGTTCCTGCTCGGCGTCGGCGGCAGTGCGGCCAATTGCAGCCATGCCGTGAACGATTTTCGCAAGCTGGCCGGCATCGAGGCGTACAGCCCGACGGACAACGTGGCGGAGCTGACCGCGCGCACCAATGACGAAGGCTGGGATACGGTCTTTGCCGCGTGGCTGCGCACCAGTCAGGCCAACGAAAAGGACGCCGTGCTGGTGTTTTCCGTCGGCGGCGGCAACGTGGAAAAGAATGTCAGCGTCAACCTCGTGCGGGCGATTGAGGAAGCGAAGCGGCGCGGGTTGAAAATCTACGGCGTCGTGGGCCGCGATGGCGGCTACACGAAGAAGATGGGCGATGAGGTTGTCGTCGTGCCGACGATCGTGCCGGAGCATGTCACCCCGCACGCGGAGGCATTTCAGGCGGTGGTCTGGCATTGCCTTGTGTGTCACCCGAGGGTGATGGTGCAGGAGAATAAATGGGAGAGCGTGGCGAAGGCGAACAGCCCGCGTTGAGCCGCGCGGTGTTTCTGGACCGGGACGGTGTGATCAATCGGTCGTGGGTGCGCGACGGGAAACCGTATGCGCCGACGAGCCTTGCCGAGTTCGAAATTCTGCCGGGGGCTGTCGAGGCGATTGCGGCCTTGAAAAAGGCGGGGTTTCGCGTCATCGTGGTGACGAACCAGCCCGACGTCGCTGCCGGCAGGGTGTCGCGGGCGGTCGTGGAAGCCATGGATGAGCGGGTGCGTGAAACCTGCCGGGTGGACGATGTACGGGTGTGTTGTCACGCCGAGGCGGACGGTTGTGCCTGCCGGAAACCCAAGCCGGGACTGCTGGTGGATGCGGCGCGCGATTGGGGGGTGGACTTGCGCCGCTCGTACATGGTCGGCGACCGGTGGCGCGATATCGGGGCCGGTCAGGCGGCGGGTTGCCGGACAGTGTTGATTGATTATAAGTACGCGGAGCAGCAAGCAGAGAACCCAGATATGGTTGTGAAATCTTTAGTGGAAGCGAGCCAGCGAATTCTATCCGAGGTAAGACATGCCAGCGCTCAGTGAGTTGAAAGTGAAACTCTTCGCCGATGGCGCGGAGTTGAAGGTCATCGCCGAGTTGAACAGGAATCCCTGGATCAAGGGATTCACGACCAACCCCACACTCATGCGCAAAGCGAACATTTCCGACTACAAGGCATTCTCGCTCGACGTACTGAAGATTGTGCCCGACAAGCCGGTCTCCCTCGAAGTATTCTCCGACGATTTTAACGAGATGGAAGCGCAGGCCAAGGAGATCGCGTCGTGGGGCTCGAACGTGTACGTGAAAATCCCGGTCACCAACACGAAAGGTGAATTCTCCGGCCCGCTGATCAAACGGCTCGCGGCGGCCGGTGTGCAGCTCAACATTACCGCGATGATGACGCCGGCGCAGACCATCCGCGTCCTGGCGTGTCTCAGTCGGAAGGTGCCGAGCTTTGTATCAGTCTTTGCCGGGCGCATTGCCGACTCGGGCCGCGATCCGGTGCCGATCATGGCCGAGTGCGTCAAGATTCTGAAACCAAACCCGAAGGCCGAACTGATCTGGGCCAGCCCGCGCGAACTGCTCAACATCATCCAGGCTGACGCCGTTGGTTGTCACATTATCACCGCGACGCACGACGTGCTGGCCAAGTTGCCCAATATTGGCAAAGACCTCGACCAGTACTCGCTGGAGACGGTGCAGATGTTCCGGCAGGACGCGCTCAAGGCGGGGTTCAACATCGACGTAACGAAACGAAGGGGATCGCACTGAAAAAAATTCTTGTTGCGGGGGGGGCGGGATACGTCGGTTGTGTCCTCGTGCCGAAACTGTTGGCGGCCGGGTATGCCGTGGTGGTGTACGACCTGATGTTGTTTGGATCCGACGGCCTGCCGAAACATCCGAACCTCGAAGTCATCGAAGCCGATCTGCGCGACGTACCGGCGTGGACGAAGGCGCTACGCGGTGTCCACAGTGTCATTCACCTGGCGTGCATCTCGAACGATCCGAGCTTCGAGTTGGATTCGGCGCTCAGCAAAGCCATCAACTACGATTGCTTCGAGCCGGCAGTCATCGCCGCCAAGCAGGCCGGCGTGAAGCGGTTCATCTACGCCTCGACCAGTTCCGTGTACGGTGTCAGCGACGCGCCGGAAGTCACTGAGGAACATCCGCTCGTGCCGTTGACCGACTACAATAAGTACAAGGGCCTGAGCGAGCCGTTGCTGTTGAAACATCAATCGCCGGACTTTACGACCGTCATCATCCGTCCCGCCACTGTGTGCGGCTACTCACCACGGATGCGGCTCGACCTCACGGTGAACATCCTCACCAACCTCGCCGTCCAAAAGGGCGTCATCAGCGTTTTTGGGGGCTCGCAGAAGCGGCCGAACATCCATATTGACGACATCGCTGAGTTGTACGTGATGCTGCTGGAGTTGCCGGCGGAGAAGATTGCCGGTGAAACGTTCAATGCCGGCTACGAGAACTTCACCGTCGCGCAGATCGCCGAGATGGTCCGCAAAGTCGTCGAACAGGAGTTCCCGGAAAAATCACCGATCCGCGTCGAGACCACGCCGTCCAACGACTTGCGTTCCTATCACGTCTCCTCGAAGAAAATCGCCACACGCCTTGGTTTCGTGCCGAAACGCAGCGTCGAGGACGCGGCCCGCGACCTTTGCCGCGCCTTCAAGGCTGGCAAACTGCCCAACAGCCTGACCGACGACCGGTATTTCAACGTCAAGACCGTCAAGAAGATCGGCTTGAAATGAGCGCACTCCGAATGGCTGTCGTCACGGGCGGAGCCGGATTCATCGGCAGCCACATGGTCGATTTGCTTCTGGCCGAAGGCTTCCGCGTCCACGTCATCGACAACCTTGTCGGCGGCCGGCTGGAGAATCTGCAGCACCACAAGGGCAATACCCAACTGGTCTTTTCACAACAGGATTGCCGGCAACTCAAGGCGGACGATCCGTTGTTCCGGGGCGCCGAGTACGTGTTTCACTATGCCGGCATCGGCGACATCGTGCCGTCCATCGAACGGCCGGTGGATTACCTCTCCGCGAATGTCATGGGAACGATCCACACGCTCGAAGCCGCGCGCGCGGCGGGCGTGAAGAAGTTCGTGTATGCCGCGTCGTCCTCCTGCTACGGCCTCGCCACGCAGGTGCCGACGATCGAGTCCGCGCCCATCGCGCCGCAGTACCCGTACGCGTTGAGCAAGTTCATGGGCGAGGAAGCGGTGTTGCATTGGGGGCAGGTGTACCACCTGCCGGTCATGTCTATCCGCATCTTCAACGCCTACGGCCCGCGCTCGCGTACCACCGGCGCATACGGCGCGGTCTTCGGCGTGTTCCTCGCGCAGAAGCTGGCCGGCAAACCGTTCACGGTCGTCGGCGATGGCACGCAGACGCGCGACTTTGTATTCGCCACCGATCTCGCGCGCGCGTTTTACGCCGGGGCGACGTCGGCGCGGGCGCAGGAGGTTTACAACGTCGGCGCCGGCAATCCGCAGTCCGTAAATCGTCTCGTGGAATTGATCGGCGGCGACGTCGTG
>JBGPVO010000041.1:0-8613 GCA_041491705.1 Verrucomicrobiia bacterium | reverse complement strand
GGGGCCCATCGCCGCCATCAGCGCCGCCCAAACTTGACGCCGCTCACGCCATGCTTGAACAACCGGCACCAGCAGGATGACCGCGCCGAACAGCAACGTGGGGCGCGACCCCACGGCCAGCCCATACGCCACACTGGCCACCACCAGCCACCAGCAGCTCCGCTCTGGCTGGTAATGCGCACCAGATCGCCGCCAGTGCCAGCATCGTCAGCATGTACCCGCAACTGATCGGCACCTCGTAGACATCGGCCTGCGACAACAGCGCCGGCAGGCCCGTCGCCAGACCCAACGCAAGCGCGCAGGCCGCCACCACCCAGCCGCTCACTCCAACAAAGTAGCGTCGCCACAACGCGCGCAGCAGCCCCACGCTAACCAGAAAACCTATCGCACAAAAAATCGCCACGGCCTGCCGATGAAACAGATACTGGCCGGTCAGTGCGTTGAACGGCCAGAACAGTATCAAGGCGGGTGTAATCCCGAAGTACAGGTAGAGCCGGCCCTTGTAGTAGCTCAGGTCGAGCACACGGTAAGGCAGACCCCAATAGGGAATGCTGGCGGGCGGATCGTATGGGTCGGCGGCCTGCGCAAGTCCCGGCGGCACCTCTTTTTTCAGGTTGAGCTGGCCGTCGCGAAAACCCTGCACCAATGAATTGTAATACGCGTCAGCCGCATTCGGAGTCAGCAGTTCCAACAAGCCCGATTGGGCCATGTACGCGTACACCCCGATGACCAGCACGCACACGGCGGCCAGCGGTCCCCACGCGTTCTTCATTGTGTCACCGATCTCTTCGCCACAATCTTTGCTTCCCTCGGCGAATAACCCCCACCGGCCAGTCACGCGTCAACTCAAAAATGGGCAATTCCTGTTACTCGCCGTCTGTAGCGGTCGGCGAACCAGTTGATAGCTCCTTGTCCCGGCAAGCCGGTCCGCTCGCCGTCACGGAGACGGAAAACATCGAGCGTGGATTGGACAAGCTTGGGGGGCCGGTGACTGACGCTAGGGCCTGATGAGAACCGCCTGGTTCCTCCGCGTGGAGACCAATGCCAATAGGGCTACAAACAGCATCTGTTGCGAATTCACGACGGAACCCAGCGATTCATGCGACTGGAATCGCACGGTGGCATGGATTCCCATACAGGATTACCGAGGCCAGAACCCCATTTCTCTCAAGGCTCTTCGCCGCCCTTCTTGATGAAGGGGGTGAAGAGATCGATCGGCACCGGTAGGAACGTGGTGGTGTTGTGCTCGCTGGAGATCTCGCGCATAGTCTGCAGGAAACGCAACTGGAGCGCAATCGGTTGCTTGGAGATCATCGCGGCGGCCTGCACCATTTTCTCGGCGGCCTGGAATTCGCCCTCGGCGTTGACTATCTTGGCACGGCGTTCGCGTTCGGCTTCGGCCTGCTTGGCCATGGCGCGTTTCATGCCGTCCGGCAAGACCACGTCCTTGACTTCGACCGCCGTGACCTTGATGCCCCACGGGTCGGTATGGCGATCGATGATTTCCTGGAGGGTCTGGTTGATCTTCTCGCGGTGGGCCAGCAGTTCGTCGAGTTCGGCCTGACCCAGCACGCTGCGCAGGGTGGTCTGGGCGATGAGCGAAGTGGCCTTCAGAAAATTCTCCACCTTCACGACCGCGGCCACGGGATCGATCACGCGGAAGTACAGCACGGCATCGACCGTGATGGGCACGTTGTCCCGCGTCATGACTTCCTGCTTCGCCACATCAATGGTGATGACCCGCAGATCCATCTTCACCATGCGATCCACGATGGGAATCAGCAGGATCAGGCCCGGCCCTTTCGGGCCGCGCAGTCGGCCCAGGCGAAAGATCACGCCGCGCTCGTACTCGCGCAGGATGCGGATTGCTTGCGGCAACACAATGGCGCCCAGCACCACGATGGTAATGACCCAGGGCAGCCAGTTCAGCAGATTGACGAACGATTCCATGACTTGACCTCCTCTCAGGACGGTTTCGGTTTCACCTTCAGCGTAAGCCCATCGATGCCGATGATTTCCACCGTGTGACCCTGTTCCACGGGCGCGTCGCTTACCGCGTTCCAATACTCGCCTTCGACGAAGACCTTGCCACTCTGCGCGTCGATGCGAGTCAGGGCCTTTGCCGTGCGGCCGAGCATGTCCTCCTTGCCGGATTTGACGGGCAGGAATTGCGCACGAAGTCCCGCACCGACCACCAACGCGAAGAACGCCGCCGTCACCAGGGTACCGGGGATGATAAAGGCCAGGGACAAGCGGAAGACCGGTTCGCCGCGCCCAAAGAGCATTAGCGAGCCCAGGAAAAAGGCCACGATGCCGCCGACGGTGAGCACGCCATGCGTCGGGGCGAACGCATCGGTGAGAAACAGGGCCAGCGCCAGCCCGATGAGCGCCAGGCCGGCCGCGTTCACGGGCAGCACCGACGACATATACAGCAACAAGATCAAGGCGATCGCGCCCGCCACGCCCGGCAGAATCGCGCCGGGATTGCTCAACTCACCGATGATTCCGTAAATCGTAATCAGCATGAGGACGAACATCACCTCGGGTCGCCAGATCATCTGAAAGACGCGGTCGCGAAGGTTCATCGGGATCTCCACAACCTCGGCTCTGGCGGTCGTGAGTTTCCGGCCGTTGATGTCGCGTCCATCCAGTTGCTTCAGCAGGTCCGGTACGTCGTTGGCGATAAGGTCGATGACCTTGAGTTGGAGCGCCTTCTCGGAGGTGATGGCGGAGCTTTCGCGCACGGAGGACTTCGCCCATTCGATGTTGCGCTTGCGCCTGGCGGCGATCATCTCGATGTAACTGGACGCGTAGTTCTCGAGCTTTTGCTTCATGGTGTCATCGGGTTTTTCCCCGCCCCCGCCACCGATGGAAACCGGATGGGCGGCGCCGATGTTGGTCGTGGGCGCCATGGCGGCCACGTCCGCCGCCAAGGTAATGAAACAGCCCGCGCTCCCCGCGCTCGCGCCGGGCGGGGCGACATAGACGACGGTCGGCACGGGCGACGCCAGGAACTTCTGCACGATAAGCTTGGTGGAGTCGAGTAGTCCGCCCGGTGTGTCGAGTTGGATAATCAGACATTGGCCGCCCTGCGCCGCCGCTTCATCGATGGCGCGGGAAAGGTAACTGACCGTGGCGGGGCTGATCGCGCCTTCGATTTTGACAAAGTAGACTTTCTGCGCCCCTGCGTGAGTTGCCAGGGCGAAGAGAAAGACAGCCAGAATCGCGCCCCCCTTTTTCATGGCTGCCTCAATGTATCACATCACACCGCGAGGGCAACGAAATCCACCACCCGAAAAGCCGCACTGCGGCTGCAAAGTTTCCCGGGAAGTCTCCAAAGTGCAAATCCTACCAAACCCACCCTCCTTGCGCGAAAGCGCGCACCGCGATCTCTTGCACTATCAACCCAACCTCACGGCACGGAAAGCTGACAGTGCCGCATGATGCACATCAGCCCCGCGTAACCAGCGGCGTGCAGCATGATCGTGACCGGCAAGCAAATTGCTCTGTGAGATACTTAATGGAGTGAGGCCCAATCGGGGCTGAACCAAGCATGATTGAGTACGTAATCGACAAAGTTAATCGCCTCACCCGCGTTTGGATGAGTGGCTCCAACAGTTCCGCCGATCTGGCCAGACACTACTCCACCGTCCTCGACGATCCCAACTACGATGCAGCATTCGACACCATCTTCCACGTTGCGGGTAATGCGGGCGGACCGATTCTGGCTGAACTCCCGGAAGCAGGCCGGTCGCTGGAGGCTCTGGCCCAGCTTCAGAACAGGCGGAAATGGGCGGTCGTGATGCGTCCCGGATTAAAGCGTACGGTCGTCGAATTCCTGCTCACCGGGGTCGAACTCGGCACGGTTCAGATGCGCTTCTTTGACGACGATCTGCAGGCGCTCACCTGGCTCGACCGGGCACAAAACTCTCTCGTCGTCCATCAGGGCTGCTGAGGCCAATTCTCTTGCAGGCTTGAAGCCCTGCGTAGCAACTCAAGGTCTACTGAGCTGGCAGACAACTCCGACAGCTTATCTTCCGCGGCAGAAACTGCACGCCGACAGTGCGCTTCCGAGCGTAAGGCCTACCGCAACCCAGGACTCCCGCGACATGACTGACGCTCAGGCAAGAGTGCAGACGATGACCGGGTGAGTTATACTTGGCAAACAGCATGGCAGTTGAGTTCAAAGACTATTACGAGATTCTCGGCGTGCCCCGCACGGCCAGCCAAGAGGATATCCATCGCACGTTTCGCAAACTGGCATTGAAATACCACCCCGATGTCGCGAAGGACAAGTCGAGCGCCGACGAGAAATTCAAGGGAATCAACGAGGCCAACGAAGTGCTGAGCGATCCCGAAAAGCGCAGGAAATACGATGCGCTGGGAGCGAATTGGAAGCAGGGTGAGCAGTTTCATCCGCCCCCTAACTGGCGGGAAGAGTTTGGCGAACAATCATGGGGCGATGATACCGAAGGTGATTTCGAGTTTCATTTCGGCGGCACGGGTTTCAGCGACTTTTTCGAAAGTCTCTTCGGCATGCACGGCGGGCGGACCGGATTCTCCCATCGAAGCGGCTTTGATGCCGAGACGCTCTCCCAGCGCGGACGCGATGTCGAGGCTGACATTATGGTCACGATCGAGGAAGCCTGGCGCGGTTCGACTCGCGGCGTTTCCCTTCGCCGAGTTGTCCCCTGTGATCAATGCCATGGAACAGGCCGCACACGCGACGGGATTTGCGCCAAGTGTGGCGGCCGGCGCCAGATCGCGCAGACAAACACCTATCAGGTGCGCATCCCGGCCGGCGTGTACGAGGGACAGCTTCTACGGCTGGGGGGACAGGGTGAACACGGCGTAGGCGGCGGCCAGTCGGGCGACTTGTTCCTGCGCGTCCGATTCGCCAAACACCCTGACTATCGGATTGAACGCAGCCACCTTTATTATGATGTCGACATCGCGCCGTGGGACGCCGTCCTGGGAACCAGCCTCACGGTTCCGTTGCTCGACGGGAGTGCAAAGTTACGAGTACCAGCCGGCACGCGGAGCGGCCAACAACTACGGATCCGCGGGAAAGGGTTGCCGCAACGAGGAGGAGGACGGGGTGACCTGTTTGTCGTCGTGCGCATCCAAGTCCCCGAACGAATCGACAAGCACCAGCGGGCGCTGTGGGAACAACTTCGTCGCGAGTCCGCCTCCACGCAAAAGGACTGAAGTGGAACTCCACAGGGATTGGTCCTGATTCACAATGAATGATGAGGCCATCACGTGGTCGAGATAGTCGAACTCATATTGGGATCGCTCGTGTTGGTGGCTGGCCTGGCCCTTGTGGCGAGAAAAGTTCAGGTTCTGTACCCGATCTGTGTACCGGCGGCTGTCACAGGACAGCGTTGGAAGTGGAGCGTCGTGTGATCCTTCAATTGCGCAACGAACGAGCCATTAACGACGAAGTCCATCGGCGCATTCAACACGACATTGACCTCGCGGAGGCCCGACTGCGGTATTCGGACCGCCTGCCGTCGTAGCGGCAGCTTTCACCTTGTCCAAGCACGGCCCAAGACGATACACTGAGTGTGCAGTTGCGCCCGTAGCTCAATTGGATAGAGCATCGGTCTTCGGAACCGAGGGTTGGGGGTTCAAATCCCTCCGGGCGTACATTTTCTCTCTGGGCATAACCTGTTTTTTGGCACCCGACTTTGCTGTGTAAGCTTTTGTCCGCTCAATTAAGCTAGATAGCAACTCGGCTTGGAGCCCTTGCGAAAGTTGATCGCACTTGAGAATCGCCTAGCAGGGTGTTGAAAAACGGGTGAACTCGGGAAAAAACATACAAATTCCCCAATGTTTTTGGAGGTCATTTTTCGGAATTTGGCCTTTTTCAACAGCCTGCTAGTGTGAAAGGAGTTGCGAAATACCGACAACAACTTCTTGGGAGCCTGTGGAGAAATTCGTGTGGGTTCGGGTTTCTCCGGTCGCATTTCTTCGTGCGGTTGTGGCCATGGTTCGGGGTACACCATTTTCAAGGGCCATTCGAAGAGTCAGGAACGGAACTTCAGAACAAGCCGGGAACGGGGTTCTCTAGGTACGGCAGCATCTGCTACGGCACCAGCCGCACGGGTTTTTCAACCGCGAATGAACGCCAATCCACGCGAATGATTTGTGTCCATTGGCGTCCATTCGTGGTGAAATTCTCCGCGTCTTCGTGCGCTCCGCGAAATCCATTCGCGTCGCAGCCGGACCTTCGCTATTGTCCCGGACTCGCATGACGGGACCACCTCATTCGGAGCCGGCCGCGGTCTTGGGGCGCGTGTTGGACAGCAGCGATAGCTTGCTGTTGCTCGACCGCGCCCGGCTGCACCAGCGTGCTCGCGACATTCAACAGCGCCTCCTCCGTCAGCAGCCCGCGGACAAGATGCTGCGGCAGTTGGAGACCGATTTCAACCGCGCCACGCAACGCTGGCGGCGCCGCACCGGTTTTCGCCCCGTGGTGCAGTTGCCGAGCGAACTCCCCATCACCGCCCACCGCGAACGAATCCTCGATGCGTTGGCCAGGCATCAAATCATTATTGTCAGCGGCGATACCGGCTCCGGCAAGACCACACAATTGCCGAAGCTCGCGCTCCTCGCGGACCGCGGCCGGTCGGGCCGCGTCGGCATCACGCAACCGCGCCGGCTCGCGGCGGTCAGCATGGCGCGGCGCGTGGCCGAGGAACTCCATTGCCATCTCGGTCACCAAGTCGGTTACCAAGTGCGCTTTGACGATCACACCTCCGACGAGGCCATCATCAAGTTCATGACCGACGGCATCCTGCTCGCCGAAACGCTCACCGACCGCTCGCTGTGGCAGTACGACACGTTGATCATTGATGAGGCCCACGAACGCAGCTTGAACATCGACTTCGTTTTGGGTTACCTGAAAAGCTTGTTGGCAAAGCGGCCCGACCTCAAGATCATCGTCAGTTCCGCCACGCTCGATGTCGCGAGTTTTGCCGAGTTTTTCCAAATTGCCCCCGTGCTCACCATCGAGGGCCGCACGCACCCGATCGAAGACGTGTTCCTGCCGTCGCCCGATCCCGACATCGATCTGACCCGACAAGTGGCGCATGCGGTGCAATGGGTGGACGACCTCGACCGTGAAGGTGACATGCTGATCTTCCTCCCCGGCGAACGCGAGATTCGCGACGCCGCCGTGGCGCTGCGCGGCAAGCAATACCCGAAGACGGAGATCCTGCCGCTGTTCGCGCGGTTGAGCTTGAGTGAACAACAACGCGTGTTTACCATTGGTGGCCGCCGCCGCATCGTGCTGGCTACTAACGTCGCCGAGACCTCCATCACCATCCCCGGCATCCGCTACGTGATCGACTCCGGCCTTGTCCGCATCAACCGCTACCGGCCGCGCCGGCAAATCCAGGCGCTGCAAATCGAACAAGTCTCCCAAGCCAGCGCCCACCAACGCCGCGGCCGGTGCGGGCGCGTGGCCGACGGTTTGTGCGTGCATCTGTACAGCGAGGAAACGCTCGCCGAGAGCCCGCCGTTCACCGATCCCGAAATCCGCCGCGCTTCCCTTGCGGGTGTCATTCTCCAGATGGCCGTGATGCGGTTGCCGGCGATTGACGAGTTTCCGTTTATCAATCCGCCCAAGCGCGTGGTGATCGAGGAGGGCTACCGGACACTGTTCGAAATTGGCGCGCTTGACGAAAAGAAGAACCTCACCAATCTGGGCCGTGACCTGGGAGAATTCTCCGTCGATCCGCAGATCGCGCGGATGATCGTGCAGGCCCGCAAAGAAAATGTCGTCAGCGAACTGCTCGTGCTGGCCGCGTTGCTCAGCATCCAGAACCCGCGCGAGCGGCCGACCGAACAGGAAGCCGCCGCCGATCAAGCGCATCGCCAATGGCAGGATGAACGGTCGGATTTCCATTCCTATCTGCGGCTCTGGAACGCCTGGCAGACCCAGCGCAAGAGGCTGCCGTCCACCAACCGGCTGCGCCGTTGGTGCAAGGTCAACTTCCTCAGTTACCGCCGCATGATGGAATGGCAGAACCTGTTCGGTGAGTTGGCCGATGTTGTGGCCAATCTGCGCTGGAACGTTCGCGTCACCGAGAAAGTCCACGACGATTGTTTCTACGACCGCATTCTCCGCTCGGTTCTGGCCGGCATCCCGTTGCACCTTGGCCGCCGAGGCGACCTCAGCGAGTACCAAGGCGCCCGCGACCGGCAATTCTACATCTTTCCCGGCTCCGGCCTGTTCAAAGCAAGCCCGCCGTGGATCGTGGCCTTTTCATTGGTTGAGACGCTCAAGCTGTACGGCCGCACGGTGGCCGCCATCGAACCCGAATGGCTCGAACAAGTCGCACCGCATCTGTGTCGCGCCGCGTACTCCGACATTGTGTGGAGCCCCGAACAAGGTTTTGTCTTTGCGCGTGAATCCGTCTCGTGCGGCGGCCTGACGATCATCACGGGTCGCCGGGTTCACTATGGACGCATCAAACCCGATGCGGCCCGCGAGGTCTTCATCCGCGAAGCCCTGGTGCCCGGCAACCTCCGCAGCCGCGGAGACTGGCTCAAGTCACACCTCGCGATGATTGAAACCATCCGCACTTGGGAACGCAAAATCCGCCG
>JBGPVO010000040.1:0-8665 GCA_041491705.1 Verrucomicrobiia bacterium | reverse complement strand
CCGGCGAGGTTCAGAATCCGCGTCGCGCCGGAGGGGATGGAGTCATTGGCATCGGCGCCGATGACGACGGGCAGCAACCCGAGTGCATCTTGCAGTTGGTGGGCAAGCTGCAGGAAGTATTCGATCGGCCAGCGGGCGACGGGCGAGCGCGCCGACGGGTTCAGTACTGCGAACGGCGTGGATTCCAACGGCCACGGCAATTTCGCGCGTAACGACTCACGCGCGGACCCGGGAATATGCACGTTCGGCGTGAGCGCTGCGGGCCGGGATACACCGATGGCTTGAAGCAGATCGAAGTTGTACTCCGCCTCGTGCTTGACGCCATCGGAGCGGCGGTCGTCCACCACATGGGTGAGATGGCGGCTCAAGAAACGGGCGCGATACCCGATCCGCACCGGCACGCCTGCCTCGTGCGCGGCAAGGTAACACGCCTTGTCGGGATGAAGATGGACGACGACATCCGCGTGCAGTTTCCCGATTTGCCCGGGCCCCGAGATGAATCCCGTCAACTCGGGATGATGCTCCAACAGCGGTCGCATTTGTTCCGCGGCGCAGAAGTAGAGTTCACCCCGCGGAAAGGCGCGGCGAATCGGGGCGATACAGGAGGTGGAAATGATTACGTCGCCGACCCGATCCGGGCGGACAACAACCAGGCGCGCGTCAGTGCTGAGCGTGGGCAGTCGCATGGTGTACTCGGCCCAACGAGGCAAGCGACAGCGCGGTGTGCCAGAGTCGGCGGCCGTTATAGCGCCAGGGCCGCGCGGCGAAGCGCAGCAGGTAGTTGGCGGCGGCGAGACGACGGTCGTGCGGCGTGAGTGAACGCTGGACCTCCGCCTGCCAACGCGCAAGCAGCCGTTGTTCGTTCCTCTCGTTGAATTCGTGACGGCCTTCCGTGGAGCTGACGTGATGCAAGACGACGCTCCCGTTGGCCACGTAGTGACGGAAGCCTGCGCGTCCGAGCCGCAAGCACAAATCCACGTCTTCGCTGCCGTTGATGTATTGCTCGTCAAAACCACCCACGTCGAGGAACACCGATTTCTTGACAAGGCAACACGCGGCCGTGACCGCCCGCCATTCGGTGTACCCACGGTAGGGACGGAAGGAGAAGTGTTTTCCAAAATGCCACGGCCGCCCGCTGTCATCGAAGACAAAGCCCATATGGTCGTATCGACCCGTGCGCGGGTTGCGCTGCACGTTGCCAACCAGACCCGCGTTCGGGAATAGTTCAAAGGCGCACACCATCGGTGCCAGCCAGCCCGGTTGGAGGACCAGATCGTTGTTGAGCAGACAGAGAAGCTCGCCAGTCGCGATGGCCGCCGCTGCGTTGTTGTTGGCGGCGTAGCCGCGCTGGGCGTCGTTCCGAATGATGCGGAACGGCGGTTGAGGCAGCCCGGCAAGATACTCGCGCATCCCGTCGGTGCTCCGGTCATCGACGATAATGACCTCGTGATGCGCGATGTCCACGGTGCGTTGCAGACTCTCGAGGCAGGCCTGCGTGTAGTCGATGCCATTGTGCACCGGGATCAGAAATGAGATTTTGGAATTCACGAGTGCCTTCCTCAGAAAACCCCATAGGGATTATTCATTGGTTGCGCAAGCCATTTTTCGCCTTGTGGCCCAGGTACCGGCACGCAAAAGAATTGTTTCTTACCGGCGGACGCATACACTTGTCCCGCTAGCGCGAAAATGGCGAATCGATGAAGCGAGTTCTCTGTGTATTTGGCACGCGCCCGGAGGCGATCAAAATGGCGCCGGTCATCCGCGCCCTGGCCAGGCTTCCGCGCGTCGAGGTCCAGATCTGCGACACGGGGCAGCACCGCGAAATGTCGGCCCCGATCATGAAGTGGTTTGGCATCCGCCCCCGCTACCGGCTGGGTTTGATGACCGCCAACCAAACATTATCGGGACTAATGGCGCGGGCGCTGGTGGAGTTGGATCGTCTGCTGGTCAAGTGCCGGCCCGACGTCGTGGTTTGCCAGGGCGATACCACCACGGCGATGGCCACGGCACTGGCGGCATTCCACCGTAGAATCCCGGTGGCACACGTCGAGGCCGGCTTGCGCACCGGTGACCGGCTGCAGCCCTGGCCCGAGGAGATCAACCGGTGCGTCGTGGATTTGGTAACCGACTATTATTTTGCGCCCACCGCAGGCGCCCGCGACAACCTGTTGGCGGATGGCGTGGACCCGCGGCGCATTTGGGTGACGGGCAACACGGCCATTGATGCGTTGTCCTGGACGCTGCGCAAACTGCGATCCACGCCGTTGCCGGCAACCGCTTGGCCGCAGAAAGTGCGGGCATTGACAAACCATCTTACCAACAACAGTCGTCCGGTGCGCCCCTTCGTGCTGATCACCGCGCATCGGCGGGAGAGTTTCGGCGACGGCATGCGCAACATTGCCACAGCGCTGAAGCAACTGGCGCATGGTCATCCGGACATTGACTGGGTGTTCCCCGTCCACTTGAATCCCAACGTGGGGGACGTTATGCGCGCCGCGCTCGACTCGCTGCCCAATGTCACGTTGCTCGAACCGCTTGGCTACCCGCAATTCTGCTGGCTGTGCGCCCGTGCCACGTTGCTCTTGACCGACTCCGGCGGCGTGCAGGAGGAAATGCCGTCGCTGGGCAAGCCTGTGCTCGTGATGCGTGAGGTGACGGAGCGACCGGAAGGTATCGACGCCGGCGTTGTCAGGCTCGTGGGCGCTTCGACTGCTTCCATCGTGCAACACGTGTCGGGACTGCTCACCGACCCACGGGCCCTCCGTCGCATGTCGCGCAAACTCGATCTCTACGGCGACGGACGGGCCGCCGCTCGAATCGCCGGCGTGTTGACCTGCCAACCTACAGATTTCCCTTTGGCACCCGTAAGGAAACTTGGGCAAAAGACAGATCGTCATACCACACCGAACTCGCGCCGTGCGGAGAAGCATACACTGTCGCTGCAACCGCTCCCGCGGGAGCAATGACCGGCATTTCATATTGACGCCAGGTGTCGCCGACGTCGCGGACCTCGATGTCTGCACGCAAGAACGTCCCTTTCGTGTCCTGCCAGTTGACCTGCAAGCGCGTCTGCTGGGGCGGGTGCGCGGTGCGCGCGTGCAAAGACAACGTGTACAGCCCGCCCGCAGTGACCGACACGGTCTGGAACCACGCATTACTGCCACCCTCGCAAGACACAGCGACGCGCCCCCCGTGACTCTGCGTGCCAGAGTGGTCGACCACCGGCGTACCCACCGTTGTCCAGGCTTGGAGGCGGTTATCCCGGAGTTCCTCGAATCCCGGGTTGCGGAGCAGCTCCGGCCCAAACTCTCGCCGCCACTGAAGTTCGGACAATTCGAACAACCGCGTGTAGGGGCATGCGAATACCAGTTTGAAATGGGAATGAAAGAAATCATCCTGGGGTAGGTCGACGCTGTGCCGCTGCGTGTTAAGGAGGAGATGCGTTGACCCGAGTTTGCGCAGATGATGGTAGAGCCGCTCGCCGCTCGCGAGCTTGTCCAAGACGTCGGCATACCGGGCTATCCCGAACCAATCTCCCATGACTGTCCCATCAGCAAAATAGGCCATGTTCTCCGAGTATAGCGCGTACAGACAGTAGTTGGTGCCCAGTGCCGCGTTGAGGTATCGATATGCCGGATACGACAAAAGTTTCTCCGCCAAATAGGCGTCACGCTGGGCGGGAGACACAGGTAGGGGACGATGCCGCAGGATTGTTGTTGCGTACTCCAGACCCGGCCAAATAAGGGCAACGCAACCCAAAAGAGTAATCGCGTTCCGATTGGTCCAGCGGCGAAGCCAAGCCGGCCATTCCAGTGCCCGATCGATAGCCCCCGCACACACCACACCAAACACGGGCAATATTGGCACCAGGTAACGGAGGATCTGACTGCTGAAAAACCACCCCATGACACTTACGCTGGTGAAAAGCACCAGGCGGCGCACGCGATAGTCCCAGATTGCTACCACCAGCGCCACCGGAAGCATCCAAAAGTATGTCCTGGAGAGCGCGGCCTCGCGAATGAAGACGGTCTGGCGAAAGGTCAACAGCCACGGCAGCTTTACCAAATTGCCCAACGATCGTGAGACGCCGTGCGCAACAAACAAATCCTGCATTTGTTCTTTGATGTCGGCATTGGTCCAAATCGAATTGCCAAATACCGATGACAGGGCCGGCCAAAAGGGGTTGCCCGTATACACGAAGCTTCTTACCATCCAGGGCGCCGCGACGACGATCACGAGGGTCACCCAAACCAGACAAGCAGCCCGGTCGCGTCGCGTTCTTGCGCTGATCATCAAGGCCAGCAGCAAGACAGCCAACACGTACAGCGCCGAGTACTTGGTGCCCATCGCAAAACCGCCACAAATCCCGCCCCACACCAACCACGGTTTCTCTCGCGTATCGAGCCAGTTCCAGATGCCGACCACCGCGAGCATCGACCAGAGAGCGACACCGATGTCCACATAACCACAGGACCCGAGCCACAGCACGATGGGATTGCCCAACAAGGCGGCCGCTGCCCACCAGCCGGCGCGGCGGGAGAAATGACGCCTCGCAAAGCCGACGGTTACGAGTGTCAGCGTGGCCAGCAAAACGCCTTGGAGAATCTGTGCCAGTACGTCGTCGCACAGAAGCAGCCCCAGACACAACAACATCTCATTCAACTGGGGGAAGACTGGATACCGCAGATACGGCGTGTAGACCAACCCATGATTCTGCGCGTAGGCTTTCGCTGCCGCCAAATGATAACTCGTGGAGTCCCAGGCGGTCGGCGGATAGAGTGGCAAGGCAAGAAGAACACTCGCCAGCGCTATCGCTACGAAAACCACGGCGGAACTCTTGAGCAACTTCTGCCCGCTGAATTCGCCGAGGAGCCGTTGAGCGAAGTGGCGGCACGTTGGATAGCCAAGAATCAGAATTGCGGCCATGAGAACCAACACGGCTCCGGGAGTCAATAGACCAAGCAATCCCAAGGCAAACACGAGACTGGCCAGGGTCCCCACGCCGATTCCCAGGCGCACGCCGAGTTCTTCCCAGAGCGAATGAAACACCATGCCGCGAGTCAGCACGCCACCCAGTCCGAAGGCGACCACACTCACGAGCAACGCCAGCGCGTAGTGCCCGACAACGAATCGAAACGATTCCATCATAAACTGTTGGCGCGATAGCTGCCGCAAGGCCGCGCGCTTCGACCTGGACAAGTGCAATCTGGCAAATCAAGTCTCGTGACTGTCAGGGGTTGCTGCTACCCGCGGGCAGGGTCACAGTCGCATCATCACTCCGGCGGTACCGATGAGGCGTCCATTTGCCCCACTTCGCTTCGTAGAGGGCCAGGTTTCGCTTGAACAATTCCGATTTCTGTTCTTGGCCGAGTTGCTGGAATGAGGCAGAGAGATGATGATGGATGAAAACATCCTCGGCGATCACGACGCGACAGCCCGCTTGCCGGACCCGACGGCAGTAATCGTCGTCTTCAAAGAAACCGAGGCCGAAACTCTCGTCGAGTGGCCCCACTTGCTCATACACCGCCCGGGGCATGGCCACACAGAAGAACGCCGCCACCCGCGCCGCGATGGTCTGACGCGCGTGCGCGCTGGTGTAGCGGCGCGCCGCGACTGCCATTTCCGTCATGTCCTTGTAGTTGATTTCAACGCGCGCCTCATTGCCGATGTTATTGGTCACGGGACCGATCAGCCCGATGGTCGGGTCCTTGATCATGTGCCGGATCAGGTCGCCCAACCAGCCGATGGTCGGGAAGGTGTCGTTGTTGAGCAACACCAGATAGTCGCCCGTCGCCGCTTTCAGACCGGCGTTGTTGCCGGCCGCGAAGCCGATGTTCTCCTTGTTGAGAATCAGCTTTACGTGCGGGCACCGGGCCGCGTAGGACTTCAGGTACTCCACGGAGCCGTCCGTGGAAGCGTTGTCCACGATGATCAGCTCCCAGTTCGGGCGCTGAGTGAATTTCTCCAGGCCGAACAGGCAGGCCTGCGTGAAGCTGCAGTTGTTGTGCGTGAGCAAGATCACGCTGGCTTTCGGGAACAACCCGGACACGGATGTCTCCAACTGCCTCGCCCGCGTGCTCCAATCGTGCTGCCTGGCCCAGTGCGCACGCCGTTCCTGCAGTTTCTTTATCTTCGTCTCCTCCATCGCCGTTTTGAGGGCCGCTACAAACTCCTCCTTCGAGTCCACGAGGTGCAACTGCTCCTCGATCAACTCGAGTTCGGGCAAACGCGTCGCGACCACCGGTTTGCCCGCGCTGAGGTACTCGTAGATTTTTACGGGATTGGTATGCAGCGTGAGGTCATTGACCTTGAACGGAATCACGCACACATCGAACGCGTGCAGGTACGACGGCAAATCGGCATACGGTACTTCGCCCACGAACCGGACGTTGCCGCACTTCCTGGCGGTGTTGACATCACAGCCCGCCGATGAACCGACGAGCACAAAATCCCAGTCGGGATACGCGCGGGCCGCGGCGATGACCATCTCCATGTCGAACCAGTCCGCAATCGCGCCGTAGTAGCCGACCACCGGCCGTTTCGAGCGCGCCTGCAACCGGTTGGGGCGACTGGCAAAAAAAGAAACCTCGGCCCCGTTGCGGATCAGCACGCGCGGCACGGGATCCGCGACCTTGTCGAACAATCTGGCCGAGGACGTGACGACCAGGTCCGCGCTTTGCAACAGGCGTTTCTCCTCTTCGACCATTTCGGAGCAGCCGGTGCTGAAGCCCGCATGGTGGTCCATGCAATCGTACACGATCGAGTGTCCCGGCAGCGCCTCCGCCAGCGGCCGCCAGAACGGAAGGTTGACAATGGAAACCAGTTGCTCGCTCTGGATGTCATTCCGTAGATTGCTCACCGCCTCTACCAGCGCCTGCTGCTGCTCGGGGCGCATCGGGTCGGCGTAAATGCGTCCATGCGGCGCGGGGCAGGCCAGTTGACAGAGGAACACGTTCGGCACGGGCGATTTCAGCAGCAGGTAACCTCGCTCCATCGGCCACCGGGCAAACGTCACGCGGAAATAAACCACGCGATGACCCAGCGCCGCCAGTTGTCGCGCGAATTGTTGCGGGCGCTGGATGCGAAATTCCCAGTCGATAATCGGAAACACGAACACGTCGTATTTCCCCTGCGCCGCGCCGAGGGCCTGAACGAGCAACTCGCTTGAGCGCTGGCGGAGTTCATCCCGCTCGGCGATGGGCTGTGTGGCCGATGCGCCCGCGGGCAGGCCGGATAGCGGTTGGTCCAGGTTTTCACGCACGAACCTTTCCAGCCGCTTTCGCGCCGGAGTCGGCAAGGTCGGACCAAACTGGCGCAGCGAGCGGCCCACGCGTCGCCGCACAGGATTCCACACCGAATACTGCTCTTTTGCCCATCGCACTTCCTGCTGCGCCAGCAACTGCCGCAGGTGGCCGATCTCCGCCTGCCGCTCAGTCAAACTGCGGCGCAACCGCTCGCTTTCCAGTTGGGTTTGCTTCCCCGTGGCCGATAATTGTTGGATTTGCTCCTCGCGTTGTTTCAACTCGTTCCGCAGCCTGGCAAACTTTCGGCTCAATGCGGCGAAAGTCTCCACTCGTCGCAGAATCGCGGCCTCACGGTTTGCCAAATCAGTCTTCAGCCGCTGATCTTCGGCACGTTGCTCCTGGAGGTTCCCCACCTGTTTCTGCACTTGGTTGCGCAATCCGGCAATTTCGGCAGCGATCACCGGTGATTGGGCCAACTGCTGGGCGCGTTCATTCAGCGTGGACCGCAGTTGCTCGATCCAGGGGACGAACAGAGCCTGCGCCGCGCCAAAGGCACTGCGGACTTCTTCGCAACGGCGCTCGATGGCTGCCGGATCACGGTCGGCAAGTCGGATCGCGCGATAGAGGTCGCCGGCCCATTCAGCCAAACCCGAATCGCGCGCCGGTGCGTCGTCGTCCGCGCGGTGGTGGCGGAGATCGGCGGTAAGAAACTGTTCGATCGGCCCGGACCCGACGGGTATGGCGTCTCGCAGTGCCGGCAATGCCAGAGCATCGGCGATACGCTCGATGGTCGCTCGCCAGTCCCGGAGCAATTGCGCGTACGTGATGAACACGCGGGGCCGGCCGACAGTCTGTTTCTCAGCGGCCAGCAAATGCTGCAGGTACAGCAGGCGGGATCGCCATTGGGGGAAACTGTTGCGCGCGAACAGCGACCCTTCCACTTCCTGTGGATGACGCACGATGATGACAAACCTCGAGGCGATGCCCAGTTCGTCGAGGACCGTTTGCCACAACGGCCACAACCGGCACAGGCGCGGGTCTTTGATGCCCCACAGCGGCGAGTTTGCAAAATCGCGCCGCACAATCTCAGCGATCTGCTGGCGGAAGGGCAAGACGGTTGACGCGCGCCACCAATCCTCGGGCAAGGGGCGCGGGTCGTCCCAATCGCTGCCCATCGCCGCGAGCAGTTGCTGGTGCACGCCGACCAACTCGACGTGTTCCCAGAACCCGCGGATGTTATCGTAGCCTGTCCGCATGGGCTGGCCGCCGAGATCCACGCCCAGGCGATTCAACACGCCGGCCAGCGCCGATGTGCCACTACGGTGCATTCCCAGCATGCACACCGCATCTCTCGGAACGGGTGTCATTGTGTAGCCTTCGACATTGGTTGTCCGTTGCTCGCCTCCAGGCA
This sequence comes from Verrucomicrobiia bacterium, assembly GCA_041491705.1. Lineage (GTDB taxonomy): Bacteria > Verrucomicrobiota > Verrucomicrobiia > Palsa-1439 > Palsa-1439 > Palsa-1439. The sequence goes on along the minus strand of JBGPVO010000040.1, from coordinate 10 downwards.
ACGAAACGGG
>JBGPVO010000039.1:0-8678 GCA_041491705.1 Verrucomicrobiia bacterium | reverse complement strand
GAGATCCTCCGCGCCAACATCAAGCCGAACGAGACGATTGAAGTCACGGTCGGCGAGGACAAGGACAAACTGGTCTTTAACCAACTTGCTGCCAGCGCTAGCTGAGTGGTAGTTGTTGTTTCACCCGAGGCCGCTCCGGAGAAATCCGGGGCGGCTTTTGCGTTGGGGGAAGGCGAAGCTTGTCCGCCACGGCGGGCTTGCAACGGTCTGACCACTTCCTTATGCTGCGCGCGACATGATGGCGACGTTACTGCGCTTCAACGGGTTCGTGCTTGGCCAGCTCAACCAGCTCGGCTCCATGCTGTTGTTGTTGCTCGACATCTTCAAGACGACGTTTTCGAAGCGACCGCGATGGGGCGAGACAATCCTGCAGACCTACAAGATTGGCTGGCAATCGCAGGCCGTGGTTGTCGTTACGGGCGCGTTCACGGGAATGGTGTTCGCAGTGCAGACCTATCTCCAGTTCCACAAGGTAAAGATGGATACGGCGGTGGGGCCGGTGGTGAGCGTGGCGATGACACGGGAACTGGCGCCGGTGCTGACGGCGTTGATGGTGGCGGGACGTGTGGGGGCGTCCATCGCGGCGGAACTGGGCACGATGAAAGTGACCGAGCAACTCGACGCGCTACGTGCGATGGGAACGGCGCCGGTGGATTACCTGGCGGTGCCGCGGTTCATTGCGCTGATGTTTGCGCTGCCGCTGTTGACGGCGGAAGCGATGTTTTTCGGCATACTCAGTGGTTATGTGGTCGGCGTCCATATGTGCGGGATCGACGAGGCCTATTTTCTGGATCACATGTACAAATTTACAACGGCCAAGGACGTGACAAGCGGTCTGATCAAGTCGGTGTTCTTCGCCATCTTCATTGCCCTGATCTCCAGCTACAAGGGGTTCAATGCGGGCGAAGGCGCCGAAGGCGTCGGGCGGGCCACGACGGAAGCCGTTGTGGTTTCGTCCTTGACGGTGCTTATCGCCAATTTCTTTATTACCGTGATCTTCAGCAAGATCATTCCCGTATGATTCAGATTCAAAACCTCCGCAAATCGTTCAACGGAACCGAAGTGCTGCGTGGTGTGGAGTTTGAGGTCCACGACGGCGAGACGGTTGTAGTCATCGGGCGTAGCGGTGGTGGCAAGAGCGTCTTGCTCAAGCATCTGTGCGGGCTGCTGCGGCCGGATGCGGGCCGCGTCGTTGTCGATGATGTGGACATCGAGCTGCTATCGGAGCGCGAGCTGACGCCGATCCGCAAAAAATTCGGCGTACTGTTCCAGGGGGCGGCGCTGTTTGATTCGATGACTGTTTTCGACAATGTGGCGTTTCCATTACGCGAAGAACGGAAGTTTGATGAGGACGAAATTGGCAAGCGGGTCGAACAGGCATTGGGGATTGTGGACTTGCTAAACGCGAAGGACAAGAAACCGGCGGAATTGAGTGGCGGAATGAGGAAGCGGGCAGCCCTGGCGCGCGCGTGCGTGGCGCAGCCGAAGTACATTCTGTACGACGAACCGACGACGGGACTCGATCCCGTACTGGCCGATAATATCAATCATCTGGTTTTACGCATGCGTGACCAGTTGCATGTAACGAGTATCGCCGTGACGCACGATATGGTCAGCGCCTACAAGATTGCCGATCGCATCGCGATGCTGCATGAAGGACGGATTCACGCAGTGGGCACGCCGGCGGAAATTCAGGGTACAGCCGATCCGATCGTGCGGCAGTTCATCATGGGAATGGGAGAAATCCAGCAGGAGGTGCAACGTGGCGCAGAAACGGTCCATTGAAATCCGAGTCGGCATCTTCGTCGTCGTCTGCCTGGTGTTTCTGGGAGCGCTGATCTGGAAGTTGGGCAAGTACGAACCGCTGACCAGGAAAGGTTACGAGATCAAGGTCGTCTTCTCGAACGTCGGCGGCATCGTGAAAGACGCCAGCGTGCTGTACGGCGGGATCAAGGTGGGCAGCGTCCGCGACATCTCCCTCGACCAGGCAGGCCAGCTCAAGATCCATGTTAAACTGGACATCTTCCAGACGGTCAGGATCCGCAATGACGCGAAATTCGTCATCAACCAATCCGGGTTGCTCGGCGACCGGTACGTCGACATCATTCCACAGAGCGCAACGGCAGAGTTCCTTAAGCCTGGAGACATCGTCGAAGGGTCGACGAGCGTGGATCTCAGCGAGGCAATCCATAGCGTGGTGGATGTGCTACACCTGGCTGCGGGCACGATCGCGCGGGTGGATAGGGCGATCCAGCGCATTGATGAGACGGTCTTGAGCCGCCAGAGTCTGGAGCATATCGACTCGTCGCTGGCCAACATCGACGCCGCCAGCAGTAACGCCGTCGCCCTGACGTTGAGCGTGCGCGGCGTTGTCGACGAAAACCGTGGCAAGGTGGACAACACCCTGACAAAATTCTCAGATGCCGCGGACAACCTCAACCAAACTTCCAGGAAAATCGACCAGGTCGTGACCGCCAATCAGGATGACATTCGGACGGCGACGAAGCAGTTGGCCGAGAGCGCGGGACGACTTAACGACATACTGGCGAAGCTGGAGAAAGGCGAGGGGACAGCCGGCAAACTCCTTGTCGACCCGACGCTGCATGACGAAATTGTGCACCTCGTACAGAATTGGCGGAAATACGGCCTGCTCTACAAGGAAGGCAACAGAGCCGAGACGAAGAAACCCGAAGAACCGAGGCGCGGCGCGGTGCCGCAACCTGCCCACCCGGCCCAAAGCGGAGGCGGAACTCTCATTTTCGGTACCGACTCCACGCCACCGGCTAAGTAGCCGCAGTCAGGGAGTTTAGGACAGCGGTCTGGCCTCAAACCTGCTTTCGCTACGGCCAGAGCGATAGGTTTAGAGCTATGACGCTACTAATGCTGAGACTGTTTTTCCTGATCCTGTGCGTCCTTGGGAGTTGGTCCATTTCGCAACTCAATGACCAGTGGGCTCAGCACCCCATCCTCGCGATTGCCATCGGCCTGGCGGGTGGTGGCGCGTTCATCGGCGTCGACAAACTCCTGAAGGGTTTCTCGTTGCGCGGACTTTCCGCCGCCTCGTTCGGGATCCTCGTCGGGTTTACCATCAGCTATTTCATCGGCAATTCTGTCCTGTTCAAATTCATCGATGAGGAGCCCAAGCTCATCGCGCAGATCGTTATGTATGTCGTCGGTTCCTACCTCGCCATGATGATCGCGTTGCGCGCCAAGGACGAGTTCAACCTCGTCATCCCCTACGTGAAATTCATGCGAGAGAACAAGCCCGAGCGCCTCGTGTTGCTGGATACGAATATCATCATCGACGGGCGCGTTCAGGATGTGTGCACGACAGGCTTTCTCGACGCGGTGCTCATCGTCCCCCGGTTCGTGCTGAATGAACTGCAATACATTGCCGACGCCGCGGACGATGTGAAGCGCATGCGCGGACGCCGCGGTTTGGAAGTGCTCAAAATGCTCCAGCTCAACCCGCGTGTCGAACTGAAGTTTCACGAAAACGATGTGCCCGACATCAGGGAAGTGGATGGCAAACTGGTTCAGTTGGCCAAGATGCTTCCCGCCGAGATTCTGACGAACGACTACAATCTGCATCGCATTGCGGAACTTCAACATGTGAAGGTGCTCAATCTCAATGAGCTTTCCCGATCGCTGAAGCCCGTTGTCTTGCCGGGCGAGAAGCTTACGGTTCGCCTCCTCAAGGAGGGACGCGAACCGCAGCAAGCCGTCGCCTATCTCGATGACGGTACGATGATCGTCGTCAACCGCGCGCGCCGATTGGTGGGGCAGGAGATTGAAGTCACCGTCAGCAGCGTGCTGCAGACCGCCGCGGGCCGCATGGCGTTCGCCGAACTGGCGAACGGCCATGATGACGATAACGACCAGCACCACGCTGCCGCCGACGAACGGGGCAGGCTTGCCCCCGTAAACTGAGTTCTGCTAGTCTGCCGTACATGGTTACGGCGATCCTGCTGGCCGCCGGTCGCTCCACGCGCATGGGCGGCGGCCCCAACAAGCAATTCATCGAACTTCTCGATAAACCGCTCGTGTATTACTCGCTGGCGGCGTTCGAACAATGCTGCGTCGTTGACGCGGTCGTTCTGGTGCGCCGGCCCGATTACGCGCAACAGGCGGAGCAGATCGTTCGCGACTGCAAGTTCAAGAAAGTTGCCGCCTTTGCCGATGGCGGCGCCGAACGCCAAAACTCGGTCTGGAATGGTTTGGAGAAGTGCGACCCCTCGACGGATATCGTCGCCGTTCACGACGGGGCGAGGCCGCTGGTCACGCCGGCATTGATTGAATCCACCATCGCCAGCGCGCACGCCTACGGTACCGGCATCGCGGCGACAAAGGTGGTGGATACCGTCAAGGAGGCGAACGAGGACAAGACGGTGGTTCGGACGGTTGACCGCACGAAATTGTGGGCCGTACAGACGCCGCAAACCGTGAAGTTCAGCCTTCTGCGAGACGCGTATGCAAAGGTGTTCGGGAAAAAGCTCGTGGTGACCGATGAAGCGGCGGCGGTCGAGCTGCTCGGCCAGGAAGTCCACCTCGTCGAGACACCATTCCTCAACCTGAAAATCACGACGCCGTCGGACCTGGCCATTGCGGAAGCATTGCTTCGCCAGCGGCGGTGATGCTATTCTCACACGCGCTATGAACCGTGTTGGAATCGGAATCGACGTGCATCGCTTTGCCGCGGGCCGCAAGTGCATCCTTGGCGGCGTCGAAATCCCGCATGACGTTGGGCTGGAGGGCCACAGTGACGCCGACGTGCTGGCGCACGCGATCGCCGATGCCTTGCTGGGCGCCGCGGCGCTCGGTGACATTGGGAAGTATTACCCGCCCAGCGATATGAAATTCAAGGACCTCAACAGCATGGTCATCGTGCGCGAGTGCGCCGAACGCGTGCGGAAGGCCGGCGGTCGCATCAACAACGTGGATGCGATGATCATTGCGCAAGCGCCGAAGATGGCTCCGCACATCCCGAAGATGCAGGAAATCCTTGGCAGGAACCTCGGCGTGGCCCCGACGCAGGTCGGGGTGAAAGCCACCACCAGCGAATACATGGGATTCACGGGCCGCAAAGAGGGCATCGTGGTGGTCGCCATCGCCTCGATCGAAATGTAACGCGCCATGGCCCTCCAGTTCTTCAATACCCTGACGCGCCGCAAGGAGGATTTCGTCCCGCTCAATCCGCCGCATGTCGGTCTCTACACCTGCGGGCCGACCGTGTACAACTACGCCCACATCGGCAATCTCCGCGCGTTCACCTTTGAAGATTTGCTACGGCGTTATCTCGAATATAGGGGCTTCGTGGTGAAGCACGTGATGAACATCACGGACGTCGAGGACAAGATCATTCGCACCGTTCGCGAGTCTGGCAAGTCCCTGAAGGAGGTAACCGAATTCTACACCCAGGAATTCTTCCGCGACCTTGATACGTTGAACATCAAGCGCGCGCACATTGTTCCGCGGGCGACCGAGACCATTCCCGACATGATCAAGTTGATTGAAACGCTTGTCGCGAGGAAGCACGCGTACATCGCCGACGACGGGAGCATTTATTTTTCGATCAAATCGTTCAAGGATTATGGCAAGCTGGCGCATCTTGATTTTGACAATTTGCAGTTCGGCGCCCGCGTCGCGCGGGATGAATACGACAAAGAGCACGTCGCGGATTTTGCCTTGTGGAAGGCGTGGGATGAAAAGGACGGACCCGTGAAATGGCCGTCGCCATGGGGTGATGGACGCCCCGGATGGCACATTGAGTGTAGCGTGATGAGCATGAAGCACCTGGGGGAGACGTTCGATGTCCATTGCGGCGGCGAAGACCTGATTTTCCCGCATCATGAGGATGAGATTGCCCAGAGCGAAGCCGCCACAGGGAAACAGTTTGTTCGTTACTGGCTGCACAACGCGCACCTGCTGGTCGAAGGCAAGAAAATGAGCAAGTCCCTCGGCAACTTTTACACGCTTCGCGACCTGCTGGCAAAGGGCTGGACGGGCCGCGAAATCCGCTACGTTCTGGCGTCAGCCCACTACCGTGACCAGCTCAACTTCACCTTCGACGGTCTTCAAGGCGCGCGCTCTGCACTTCAACGGATGGATGAGTTTCTGATGAAGCTGCAGGAGATCGCGGGAGGCGGCGCAGGGATTGAACCCGCCGCATTGCTCTCGCAGTTCGAAGCCGCGTTGGATGATGACCTGAACATTAGTGCGGCGCTTGGCGCGCTCTTTGAATTCGTCCGCGAGGCAAACAAGCGGGTGGTGCCACCTGAGGAAGCCGCCGGAATCCTGGCCGCGTGGAAGCGTCTCGATGAAGTGCTTGGTATCGGCTTGCCGACGAAATCTGACGTTCCCGCGGCGGTCCAGCAATTGGTCGAGGAACGACAAGCCGCGCGCAAAGCGAAGAACTTCAAGCGCTCCGATGAAATTCGCGACCAACTCGCGAAACAGGGTTGGGCAATCGAAGACACGCCGAATGGTCCCCGCGCCAAGCGGGTCGATTGAATCTTATCCTGCGACGAGCGCGCGGATTGACAATCGGCGACCGATGTGATGAGTTAACACTGCCCACGGGAACGGAGCAATCATGATTGAAGATCTCAAGAACAAGGTGACCGATTTGCGCGAACGCCATCGGGCGTTGAGGAGGTATCTTTGACGTCGAGAAGCAACGCGCCCGCCTTGTCGAACTGGAAAATATCGCGGCCGGCTCAACGTTTTGGGCCGATCAAGACAAAGCCCGCACGATTTTAGACGAATCGTCCACCATTCGCCGCAAACTCGACACGCTGGCCGCCCTCGAGCAGAAGATTTCCGACGCGGAGGTGCTCATCGATCTCGGCGAGACCGAACAAGGGATTGCCGCCGAACTCAGCAACGCCGAGCAGAAATTCAACCAATTCGAGCTGGAAAACCTGCTGGGCGCGGAGCACGACAAGTCCAACGCCATCTTCAGCATCCACGCCGGCGCGGGCGGCACCGAGAGTTGCGACTGGGCGAACATGCTGCTGCGCATGTACCAGCGCTATTGCGAGGCGCGTGGTTTCAAGGCTGATCTGGTGGATATCCAGTCCGGCGACGAGGCCGGCATCAAGAGCGTCACGATGCTGGTCACGGGCGAGTACGCCTACGGCTATCTGAAAGCCGAGCGTGGCGTGCATCGGCTCGTGCGTATTTCGCCGTTCGACTCGAACAAGCGCCGACACACGTCTTTTGCCAGCGTGGACGTGATCGCGGAGTTGAGCGAGACGGACGAGGTCGAACTCAAGATGGAAGACGTGCAGGTGGACACGTTCCGGTCCGGTGGTCGCGGCGGGCAAAATGTGAACAAGGTCGAAACCGCCGTCCGCATGACACATTTGCCCACGGGCATCGTCGTCCAGTGCCAGAGCCAGCGCAGCCAGCATCAGAACCGCGAACTCGCAATCAAGATGCTGAAGGCGCGCCTCTACGAAAAGCAACAGGACGAGAAACGCGCCGCGATGGAGAAGTACTACGGCGAGAAGGGCGCCATCGCATGGGGCAACCAGATTCGCAGTTACGTGTTCCAGCCATACCAAATGGTCAAGGACCTGCGCACGGGCCATCAAACCAGCGACGTGCAAGGCGTGATGAACGGGGATCTGCATCCATTCATCAGCGCTTGGCTCAAGTCGGGCCAGCCACGCACGCGTAAACAAGGCGTCACGGATGAGGAGTAACCCTTGAACTGTCATTCTGAGCGAAGCGAAGAATCTCGGTCCTTACGGCAGAGACCCTTTGCTATGCTCAGGGTGACAAGTAACGAATGAACATTCTCGATAACATCGTTGCCGAGAAGAAGCTCGAAGTGGCGAAGCTGCGTTCACAGACCGGCAAGCTTAAGCAGGCTGCGTCAGCACGCAAGGAGTTCCGCGACTTCGCAGGAGCATTACGTTGCGATGATGGGGTCGCGCTGATTGCTGAAATCAAGAAGGCATCCCCCTCGGCGGGCGTGATCGTGAAGGACTTCGACGCAATTCGCATCGCGCGTGACTATGAAGACGCTGGCGCGTCCGCGCTCTCGGTCTTGACTGACGAGAAGTTTTTTCAGGGACGCGTCGAATATCTGCAACTCATCCGCGATGCGGTGAAGCTGCCGCTTTTGCGCAAGGATTTCGTCATCAATGAGTTGCAGATTCATGAGTCGGTCGCACGCGGCGCGGATGCCATCTTGCTGATTGTGGCGATTCTCGACGCCGTGCAGTTGAAGGACTTCAGTGCGTTGGCGAAGCAGTTGCGCATCGCCGCCCTCGTCGAAGTGCACGACGAGCTCGAACTGGATCGGGCGCTTGCTGCGGGTGCGGAAATCATCGGTGTCAACAACCGCGATCTACGTGATTTCTCCGTTGATTTGGCCACGACGGAGAAGCTTGCGGCCAGGGTCAAGCGCGGGATGTGCGGCAAATACACGCTGGTCGCCGAGAGCGGGATCAACACGCGTGCTGACGTACAGCGCGTGGCCAGGGCCGGCGCGGACGCAATCCTCGTCGGCGAATCACTCATGCGCAGCGGGGACGTCGCGGGGAAGGTGCGCGAGCTGATCGGGAGATGAGCACGAAAATCAAAATCTGCGGAACGACAAACCTGAACGACGCGCTGCTGGCGGTTGAACTTGGCGCGGACGCGCTGGGGTTCATTTTCTATCCGAAAAG
>JBGPVO010000038.1:0-8682 GCA_041491705.1 Verrucomicrobiia bacterium | reverse complement strand
CTTTTGCCCCATGTTCCAACTCGGATGCTTCAACGCCTGTGCGACCGTGATCTTCGCAAATTGCTCCCGCGGTGTTTGACGAAACGGCCCGCCCGACGCCGTGAGAATCAGACGCTTGACACTGGACGGCTCGCGGCCTTCGAGACATTGAAAAATCGCGCTGTGCTCGCTGTCGACCGGCAATACTTTGACACGATGTTTGCGCGCCTCGCTCATCACGAGCTCGCCTGCCATGACCAGGATTTCTTTCGACGCGACTGCGAGGTCCTTGCCCGCCCGAATCGCCGCCAAGGCCGGTTCCAGTCCTGCCGTGCCGACGATGGCCACCAGCACGATGTCGGCTTCCGGCATCGTCGCCAATTCGACCAGCCCGCGCTCGCCTGAATGCACCGGCATCTTGCCACCAACGCGGCGCTTCAGTTCCTCCGCCTTGTCGTGATTCGTCATCCCGACGGCCAGCGGCTTGAACTGTCGGATCGCCTGCTCCATCCCGTCCACGTTCTCGCGCGACGCCATGCCCACAATGCGAATCTGGTCAGGCAAATCCGCCGCCACCTTCTGAGTGGAAACGCCGATGGAGCCGGTGCAGCCGAGCAGAACTACGTTTTTCGGTTTCGTCATCGCAGTACCAATCTCATATACACGTACAGCAGCGGCGCGGTAAAGAGCAGGCTGTCGATCATGTCGAGGCAGCCGCCGTGTCCGGGCAGGATGGTGCTGGAGTCTTTCACGCCGGCTTCGCGTTTGATGAGCGACTCGGCCAGATCGCCGATGACCGCCGCCACACCCAACAGCAGACCGATGACCACGGCATGCACGTTTGTCAGGGCCGCCATTTCATAGGGCATGACCCAGCGACAAAGAAAGGCGCCGCCGACAGCGAAGGCAATCCCACCGATGGTGCCTTCCCACGTTTTCTTCGGGCTGATGCGCGGGGTCATCTTATGGCGACCGAGCGTCGAACCGACCAGATACGCGCCGATATCGGTGAACTTCGTCGCGACGACCAGCAACATGACGAAGTAGCGGCCATGCGGTGAGGCAAAGTTGATGCGCGTCATGAAGTTGCCGAGCCAGGCGACATAGATGAGGCCAAACAGCGTCACCGACATCGTTTCGATCCCCTGGGGATTGAGCTTCTGCGGAAATTGCCGAACGAAAACACCGAGCGCGAAGACGAGCAGGATCAGCACGTCGAAATCATAGGAAAGTTGCAGCCGCTCCGGTTGCCGGTAAAAGAACCAACTGCCGGAAATCAACGCCAAGGTGCCGATTACGCCCCACACTTTGTACGTGCGCAGTCCCTTGGCCTCGCAAATCACGTAGAATTCCCAAACCGCGCGGGCAATGACCAGGTTCATGAACAGATACAGCCAGATCGGCCGCTGCAACCAGAAGATCACCGCCAACATGATCCCCCACAGCACGACGGAACTGATCAGCCGCCAGAGAAAACCGCTGCGCGAAGGGGGCAGCGTCGTGGCCGCCGCCCCGTTGGCGGGGGCTTTTGCGCCCGGAACAGGCGCTACGATACCAGAGTCGCCGGGTGTTGCGCTCATGTGGTTTCGTGCGGACTGACGCGGCCGAACCGGCGGCTCCGCCCGCCGTAGTCTTCGAGCGCCTTCATGTACTCGGCCTTGCGGAAGTCGGGCCAGAGCGTTTCCGTGACGTAGATCTCGGCGTAGGAAATCTGCCACAATAGGAAGTTGCTCACCCGCATTTCGCCGCTGGTGCGGATCAACAAATCCGGGTCCGGTATCGCGCGCGTGTATAGGTGCTGCGAGATGACTTTCTCGTCGATGTCCGCGACGTCAAGACGCTCGCCCTCCACTTCCCGGCAGATCGACCGCACGGCATCGACAATCTCCGCCCGGCCGCCGTAGCTCAGCGCAAGCACGAGCGTCAGGCCCGTGTTCTTCTTCAGCGCCTCGATGGATTTCTCCAACTGCCGCTGCGCGCTGGCGGGCAACTCGTGCAACCGCCCAATCGCCGTGAGCCGCACGTTGTTCTTGTCCAGTTCCGCAATTTCTTGCTTCAGGTAGAACTCCAGCAGCCTCATTAACGCGGATACTTCGGCTTTCGGACGGTTCCAGTTCTCGATCGAGAACGCGTACAGCGTCAGATAATCGATGCCCAACTCGCCCGACACGCGGACGATCTCGCGCACGCTTTCCGCGCCGCGACGATGCCCCTCGATGCGGGGCAGCCCGCGCTCACGCGCCCATCGCCCGTTCCCGTCCATGATGACGGCCACGTGGCGGGGAAGGTTTTTTAACTGCTGTGTCATTCGTTGTAGCCGCGCTTCTGTGAAGCGCGGACTGTTCCTTTTCGGCGCGTCGCGGAAGCGCCGCTACAGCGGCTTAAAGAAATATCGTGTCCTCTCTGTTTGCTCCAACCGGTACGATGGCGAGCTTCGCGCCGCTCAGTTGCGCAAGCTTCTGCAGGTAGATGCGGGCGCCCACTAAAACCGTCGTCGCCATAACCGTCTCACCATAGCCGAACCGCAAACCCACTGGCAAGACTAAGACGAAAGCGGATGAATTCGAATTGCCACGCGTTCCTGGTTTGCGGATACTCGCATCCAAATGCTTCGCAACGTGCCGACAATTGTGTTGGTTGCTGGCTTTGTTGGTTGGTGCGCTATAGGCCCCGTAAGCGCAGAACCTAGTTCCAGCGAGACGATTGATCTGGCCATCACGCTCGCCGGACAGGCACGCAAAACCGAAGACCGTGCGATGTATGATCGAGTACTGGCGTTGCTGGCGCCGCTGGACACGCCCGATAACACCGATTCACGCGTCCCTTTTTGGGAAGCCGTCGCCTTGCGTCACCTAAAACGTCTCGATCAATCAATTGCCAAATATGCATTGGCCAACTTGCTTTCCCCGAACGACGTGTGGATCTTGAATGATTGGGGCCTGGCCCTCAGCGACATGAAGCAGGAGGAACAGGCCATCGAGAAGTTTCACGCTGCGATCGGGGCCTCCCCTCAAAATGCTTGGCCTTATAACAACCTTGGTCGCTCGCTCAACATCCTCGGCCGGTACGCTGAGGCGGAGCCGTACCTTCGTACCGCTGTCGCGCTCGATCCACAATGGGCACACGCCCAGGAAAACCTTGGGCGAAGCTTGCGCGGTCAGGGCAAGTACGACGAAGCGCTCACGCACTTGCGCATTGCCGTCCAGCTCGAGCCCCGCTCGGCATCGAAACATCACGCTCTGGCTGCCTGTCTCGCCAAGATGAAACAATGGGAGCAGGCGCTGCAGGCCGGCCAACAGGCGGTCGATTTGGACGAGATCGATCCCTTCTATCAAGACTTCGTCGGTTGGGTGCTGGCACAAATGGGACGGTTCACCGACGCGTTGCCTTACGCCAAACGTGCCGTCAACACCGAACCAGCCAATTTCGTCTACCGGTACAATCTCGCCTTTATCCAGGACAAACTGCACCACTACAGTGATCTAGTGGACAACGCGCGGGAAATGATCCGCTTGCAGTCACAAAATGCTGACGGGTACGCCTGCTTGGGTTGGGCGCAGATTGGCAAGTGGCAGTTCAGCGCGGCGCAAGGCAACTTCCACCGCGCGCACGAACTGGATCCCAATAATCCGAATTATCAGCGGGGTCTCGACGAAGCCCAACGAAAGATGTGGGCACTGTACGCCGGGATTATCATAGTGATCGCATTGCTCGTGCTGAGATTCCGACGCTGGCAACAGCGGCACATAACCCGCCCGCCCGACGCGAAAACACCGCCGGCCCAATGAACATACCCGCGCCGAACATCTGATGGGCAAACCAAGCGATTTGCGTGCTGTCGCTTGTGCTACCACTATCCCCTATGCCGAAACCAAAGCATTTGCCGGCCCTGAGGGTATGCAAGCTGCGCGTCGAGCGGGGCGACACCGTCATGCCGCCATTTCTACTGCAACGTCAGGTTCACGCGATTCGCGCCCTGGAAGGATGCGTCGACCGTCTTGGAAGCGGCAACGGCAATCCGCTCGGGTTCGACTTTGCCGCTTTGCAGCAAATAGCCTTGCACCGCGGCGGCGCGGTCGTCCATGAGCTTTTTAAATTCGTCCGGAGTGATTTCCGTCAACTCAATCAACTTCGCCTCTATGTCGGCAAGGCTGACCGCTCCACTCGGAGGAGCGCCCTTCGACCCAGCGGCCTTCGTCTTGTGCAATGGCTCGAAGTTTTGCCTCGTTGTCAGGTGCGCGACGACCGTTTCCGCGCGGGCGCCGGACGCCTTGCTCGAAACGAGCCCCACGGCTTCGGCATACGCCAGTTTCAGCAAACGCTCGCGATCTTCGGGAGTCAACCGCACGGAATCCACCGATGTGATCTTCTGTCCGGCGGCCTGAAGTTCCTTGACGCGTAACTCGCCGAGTTTCTGTTCCAGCTTGAGCCTGGCCAGCGCCTCGCGGTCCTTCACGGGATCAACCGAGCCGGCGATGCCGAGCTTCAACGCGGGGCGCTCGTAGAGCGCCGTCGCCAGCGTGTCGAGCTTGCCCACCTCACCGGCCGCGAAATCCGCTTTGCCCGGTTCGAACACGACGTGGTCGAGGTCTTCACCCCCACCGAACATCGATCCAAGGAGCGCGAACGGCTTGGTCATCGCCTTGACCATGACGTTCGCGAACACCTGCATGATCAGCGGTCCGAGCCGGAACTTCGGGTCGTCGATACGCCCATTCACCGGCACGTTGAGTGAGATCACGCCATGGCGGTCTTGCAGCAGCGCGATGCCAAGCTTCACCGGGAGCTTGATTGCGTCGGGGCTGTTGCTGGGCTCGCCGAGGCGCAATTGGTCCACGCGCACTTTGTTCTCCGCCTTCAATTCGCGCTGGGTGACGTAATAGCGCAGGTCGAGGGACAACGCCCCATTCTCCAGCGGGTAGCCGACGTACTTCGCGGCGTACGGCGTGGCGGGCATCAATGCGTTGTTCTGCAACAGAATCGCCAGGTCAACGTATAAATCTGACGCCAGCGGGTTGATCTTCCCCGTGATCGAGAACGGCGCGTACTGGTTCACCTTACCTTTGAAGTCCACAACGGCAACCGTGTTGAGATCGGAGGTCAGGCCCTTGACGCTGCCCGTGAATTGTTCCACCGCCGATTGCACGTGCGGCTCGACTGATTCATCAACGAAATGAAATGACGCATTGTCGAGAGCAACTTCTCCAATCGAAACGTGAAATTTGTTGGTCTGCGTGGTTGTCGATTTTGGTTCCGGCGGGGCTGGTGCCGCCGCCTCGGCCACCGCCTGCGTCGTCGCAGCAACGGGCAGCAATGTCACGCCCGTCGTGAGATCAACCAGCCGGATCTCGGCGACATTGATGGTTTTCGCCGCCGTATCGAGCACAATGCCGCTCACGGACAGATGCAGTTTCTTGATGCTGGCGCGCGCGGGCTTTGGCTGTGCCACTTCCACTTGTAGATCGGACAAGTCCAACGCGACATTGGACACGGTGAGGCTGGCTTCCTCACCAGCGGCGTCAAAGCGGTAATCCGTCTGCAAGTCCACCTGACCACTGAGAATCTGAATGGGGGCGATGTCTTCAATGTACGGCGCATACCTTGTGATCTGGAAGCCCGTCAATTTGAACGTGCCGGCGGAATGCAACGGCGTGAGAGTAACGTCGCCCGACCACGCGAACGTCCTGCCATCCTCCGTGCTCACGACCACGGAGTATGGACTGCCTGCCTTCGGTCTTGTGGTGAAGTTCGCCAGCGTGACGTTGATCGGCCCGTAGCGCCGCTGGAACGGCTTCTTGCGATCCAGATCCGTAAAGGCAACCTGGCCATCTTCCACCTTCAACTCGTCGATCATCACGAGTGGCAGTTGCGGGTTGCCCGACGGCGTGGCGGACGGCGGCGCCTCATTCGTGAGCAGATTGGCAAAATTGAACGACCCGCCGGCCAATCGCACGATATTCGCGGATGGTCTCTTCACGCTGATTTCCTTGAAGACAAAGCCGCGCTTGAGCAGCGAAATCGACTGGAAGTTCACGTACAACTCGCCGAGCGAGGCGAACTCCTCGCCGTTCGTTTCCGTGAGCGAAAAGCCGCGCAGCGTAAACGAGAGCGTGTACGGATTCAGCCTCACCTGTTGCACGGCAACATTGCAGTGCGTGAGCGCGGGCAGGCGTTTGAGCATTTGCGACTTGATGACAGCGGGGAGAACGAGGAAGCCAAGTACGGTGTACAGCGCGAGAGCAATGCCAACGCCTATCGCCCATTTCTTCATCGCTGGATGCCGCCGTTCTCCCATGAATCAGTTGTCGAACCCCACGCCCCTAACCACGTTTCTCGATGGGGACGTAATGTTGTTCGCGCGGGCCGACGTACACCTGCCGCGGGCGGTAGATGCGGCTGGTGGACTCGTCCATGATCTCCTTGTAGTTCGCGATCCAGCCGGGCATCCGCCCGATCGCGAAAATCACCGTGAACATCTCGATGGGAATGCCGATGGCACGCATGATGATGCCGCTGTAGAAGTCCACGTTCGGATACAGCTTGCGCTCGATGAAATACTCGTCGTGCAACGCCGTTTCCTCCAGCTTCTTCGCGATCACCAGCAACGGATCATCGACGCGCAAGAGGCCCAAAATCCTGTCGCACTGTTCCTTGATGATCTTGGCGCGCGGGTCGTAGTGTTTGTAAACGCGGTGGCCGAACCCCATCAGCCGTTTGCCGCTGTTCTTGTCCTTTGCGGCGGCGATGAACTTCGAGCCGTCGTCGCCGTCGCGATGGATCTGCTCCAACATCTCGATGACTGCCTGGTTCGCGCCGCCGTGGAGCGGCCCCCACAAGGCGCAGACACCGCCGGCAGCGCAGGCGAACAGATTCGCGCGGCTGGAAGCGATCATGCGGACCGTCGAGGTCGAACAGTTCTGCTCGTGGTCCGCGTGCAGCAGGAAGATGAGGTCGAGCGCGCGCACGACTTCGGGTCTCAAATTGTAATCCTGATACGGCTCGGAGAACATCATGTGCAAGAAGTTGGCGGTGTACATGTGCACGGGCTTCGGGTAGATGATCGGCAAGCCACGCGATTTGCGGTAGGCGAACGCCGCGATCGTGCGCACCTTGGAAATCAGCCGCGCGGACTGCAGTTCAAACCGGTCGGGTCGATAGCCTTCCATCAGGCGCGGATGAAAACAACTGGCGGCGTTGATCATCGAGGACAGGATCGCCATCGGGTGCGCGTTGGGGGGGAATCCCTCGAAGTGGAACTTCATGTCCTCGTGCAGCATTTCGTTTTGCGTAAGCAACTCTGAGAAATGTTGCAATTCCTGGCTGGTGGGTAGATGGCCGTAAATGAGCAAATAGGCGGTCTCGATGAATGTGGATTTCTCGGCGAGTTCCTCGATCGGAATGCCGCGATACCGCAGAATGCCCTTCTCGCCGTCGATGAACGCGATGGCGCTTGTGCACGAGCCCGTATTGGAATACCCGTCGTCGAGCGTGATGTAGCCGGACTCCTCCCGCAACTTCGTGATGTCGACCGCGTGCTCGTCCTCGCTGCCGACCACAATGGGGAGTTGATAGACCTTGCCGCCGATATCCAGTTTCGCCTGCTCGTTCATAGAAACCTTCCGGTTGAAAAGTTGTGGCCTTCTTTTCTACTGCGATTCGGCCCGCACCGCCACTGTTTTTCTACGGAATTGTGACGTGAGGCCAACAACACGGGGGATGCGCGGAGTGCCTGCTGCACCGGGTGGAACTTCAGGCTGAGTGCCCGTTTTTCTGGAACACGTCCAGTCGGGCTGGCGGGAAGTTGGCCCAGACGACGGTGGTATGACGTCGTTTGAAACCGGACAAGGCAGGGTGCGGCCTCTTACGCAGGTCGTACGTATACTGCAGCAGCTTGCCGTCCTTGCGCAGCACGTGGTGCACTTCGTGCATGATGCTCGTGACAACCTTCTCCGGGAGAGACCGCAACGGAAGGCTGGAGACAACGTAACCGACCTCGATTTTGTCCCCGCCAAGCCAGATGCGAAGCAGGGAGCGAAGTTCAGCGGCATCGCCCAGCGCAACGTTCAAGAACGGAAAGCGTCGCCTCAGCAGCTTGACCATCGTTTCCGAGCGTTCAACCGTCAGGATGCGCTCCGGCGGGATGCCACGCGCCAACAAAGCGGCGGTGATGGCGCCCGTGCCAGCTCCCAACTCGACAACATACCCTCGCGGCGATCGGGGGATGAACCCCGCCATGCGCCGCGCCAAAAACCGAGAACTGGGTACGGCGGAGCCCACCGGCCGCGGATTGTTCAGCAGCTCGCTTCCAAATGTGACCAGCGATGTAACAGCCTCTAATGGCATAAACGATCAGCTACGCACGACGCCTTCAGGCTGATCCGCACCTCCTTTAAGACCAACGCTATGCCTACTATCCCCCTCTTCGCGCAATTAAGCGAGAAACTTTTTGGGCACCTGCCCCGTCAGGGCCTACCACGTCTTGCGAGACGTCCCTCGATCATGTCTTTCGTTGATGTATTTGGACAATTGAAAAGGGTACTGTGGATTCAGGCCGTTGCTCACGGTGATTTTCTGCGCGACCAGCCAAACCATCGTCTTGGCTTGATACGCAGGGTTGATCTCCCAGACGGATCCGTCCTCAAGCTCGACCACTTTACCGCGGTCGATGACCTTCGTGATCTAATGTTCCAAGTTGCTGATGGG
>JBGPVO010000037.1:0-8709 GCA_041491705.1 Verrucomicrobiia bacterium | reverse complement strand
TGGCGTTGCACGGGCTTGGCGCCAGGGCCGTGTCGCTGACCGGCGCGCAGGCGGGCATCGTGACCGACGGCCTTCACACGAAGGCCAAGATCGCCAACATCACGCCGAAACGGGTGCATGAGTTTCTCGATAACGGCAATATCGTGACCATTGCGGGCTTTCAGGGCACGACGCCCGATGGCCAAATCACCACGCTCGGACGCGGCGGCAGCGATTTGACGGCGATTGCCATCGCCGCCGCCGTCAAAGCCGATCTCTGCCAGATTTACACCGACGTGGACGGCGTGTACACTTCGGACCCGCGGATCGTGCCGAATGCGAAGAAGCTCGCGGAAATCAGTTATGACGAGATGCTGGAGCTGGCCGCGCTCGGCTCGAAGGTGATGCAGGCCCGCTCGGTCGAATTCGCCAAGAAGTTCGGCGTCGTGTTTGAAGTGCGCAGCAGTTTCAACGACAACCCAGGAACCATTGTGAAAGAAGAAACCGCCAAAATGGAAGACGTGGTCATCCGCGGCGTCGCGGTTGACAAGAATCAGGCCAAAGTCACCATCGCCGGTGTGCCCGACAAGCCCGGCGTCGCCGCGAAGGTGTTCAAGACCATCGCCGATGCCAACATCAACATCGACGTCATCGTCCAGAACGTCAGCGAGAAAGGTTTTACGGACATTTCCTTCACGGTGGCTTCCAACGAAGCGGCCAAGGCGACCAAAGTCCTGCAACCCATCGTCAAGGAAATCGGTGCGCGCGATGCCACGTCCACGGCGGAAATCGCCAAGCTCTCGGTCGTCGGCATTGGGATGCGCTCACATCCCGGCGTGGCCGCCAAGATATTCGAGACGCTCGCACAGAGCAGCGTCAACATCGACATGATTTCCACCAGCGAGATCAAGATTTCGGTCATCATCGCGCTCAAGGACGCCGACAAATCCGCCCGCGCCATCCACGACGCGTTTGAGTTGGGCAAATAGCCAGGCGAACGCGATCTGTCGGGATGCGGTCAGACGGCTGACGGTCGTTTGATGGATGCGAGCGCTTCGCGGCCATAGGCAACGGCCGTGAAACCCGTAATGGCAACAATCGTCAGGCCCAGGGGCACGAAAAAGAACATCTCCCCGATTTCCTTGGCCTCTTCAGCGCCCAGATATGGCACCAGCCAACCCGCCAAAGCCCAGCCCACGTTGTAAAGAACCATGGCGACGAGGCTCACCCACATCAGCACGGCCTTGGTGCGAGCGGCTACGATAGACAGGTTAGCAATCAACATCAGCAGGGCGAAGGCGGCCAGGACCATCAGGTAGCCGTGGCCGTGGACAAACTTGATGCGTTCCCAAGCCTTATCGGCGGCTTCCTCCGGTGTGGCTGATTTACCTTCGACGGTCTGCTTGATTTCGGGATGCGCCTTGATCTGTTGCAGTTGCCAGGCAACAATCTTGTCCTCAAAACCCCCAAGAAAAGCCCCGTAGGATTCAAAGAAAAAGAAACCCAGGGCAACCACGAACAAGCCGACGCAGAATGGGATGCGGACACTACGTTCGAGCGGCAAGGTGAGCATGTCATCCTCCTTAGTGGCCGCAGGATAACATAAACGGCCGCCACCTGTCATGCGCCAAGCAGCGGGGCTATGAATCCCTACGGGACAAGCCGCACCCGGTAGTAGCGGGCCGGGACATTCGTCGCGCCGCCGATGTCGAGATGGTTGGTAACTGAGCCGACGGTGTTGGTAACGGTGAAGAGGTCGGTGAAACCGTTTGTCGCGAAACTGCCCGCGCTACCGGCAGTGAACTGTAGCGCATTGGTCCTGCCGATGCCTGTCATCCATGTGATGCGAAGATTGTTCCCTTCGCGTGCGACTGACGTAATCCTGAAAGAAGACGCGCTGCTGGTCGGGCTCATACCGGCCAGAAACTCCGCCAGATTGCTCTGGCCGTCGCCGTCCTTGTCCTCGGCGGCGTCGTTGGGATTGAAGAGGAGCAGCCCGTTGTCGATTTCGTATTGGTTGGGCATCCCATCTCCATCGGCGTCACCGTTGGGATCATAATTCAGAGTGGTCTTGATGATGAAGGAGCCGCCCGTCTTGATGTAACGAGCGCACGGGTTGGTGATCACCAGATTGTCCATGATCAATGTGCCGCCGGTCTGGATCAGGGTGCCGCTTTCGATGTCGAGCACGGCGGTGCCGGCGGCGTTGGTGACCGCCAACGTGCCGCCGGTAATGATGACTGTGCCGGTGGAAATGCAATTCACGGCTCCCATTGTGAGATTCGACGACACGGTCGTGGTGCCGGCGGCGATGGTGAGCGTGCCGTGTGAACCCACGTCGCTGCCGACGACGATGTTGCGCGCCAGCCACGTGGCGTTGGAGACGGTCATCTGACCGGCATTATCCTGGCCTACGGTGGCGTTGGCGTTGGTGGTCAATAACAGGCCGCCGGTCAACCAAACCGTGCCGGTACTGGTGGCCAATCCTATGGCCAATGAAGATGTGACTCGGTTCGTCCCGCCCGCGAGCGTAAGCGTGCCTGTCGCGTGACCCTGCAACTCGCCCACGGTTACGTCACGTGCAATCAGCGCGCCGCCGGTCACGGTGACGTTGCCGGTGCCTCGATTGCCAATCACCGTCGAGACATTCGTGGCGATAAGTGCGCCGCGGTTCATGACGACATCGCCATCGACGATGAAGCCGGTGCCACTGGTGACATTGGCCGGGTTATTGGTAATCACCAACCGTCCGCCGCTCACGACCACGGTGCTGGCTGAACCGCCGCCTTGGGTGATGGCGAGCGGTCCGGTCGCGGCCACAGTCCCGCCCGCGACGGTCAGTGTTCCCACGGCGAAAAACGAGGACGAACCCACCGTCAAATCTTTCGCCAACAGTACCCCGTTGGAAAGCACGAACGTGCCGGGACCAGCGTTGCCAATCACAGTCGAGTCGTTGGTCGCGACGATCCGTCCGCTCGTCGTCACCCACACCGTACCGGGGCCGCCGGTGGTGCCGAGTCGAAGCGAGCCGCCGGCCGACGCGCCTACCAGCTCAATAGTGCCGCCTGTTGCCGTCAACGTGCCCTCGGAATTGCTGCCGGCGGCCACGACGATTGCCTGCACCCGCACCGTGCCGCCTGTCACCGTCATGCTGCCACGGCTGAACGTTTCACCAATCAACACCTGCTGGTTGGTCATGGAAAGCAGTCCGCCGGTCACGCGGAGCGTGCCGGTGGCGGAGGCCGAAGCGGCGCCGACGGAATTGCCGAGCACCAGCGATCCGTTGAGTTGGTTCGTTCCGCCCGCGATGGTCAACGTGCCTTGCGAACCGGCAAGACCTCCCACGACAATGTTGCTGCACGACATCGTGCCGTTGGAGATCGTCATCTGGCCGACGCCGGCGCTGGCAATGGTGGTTGCGTTATTGACGTTCACCAACTGCCCGCCCGTCACCCACACGGTCCCGGTGCCGCCGAGTCCCGCGATGAACAAATCATTGTTTGTCAAACTTCCACCGGCCAACGTCAACGTACCCACCGATGGTGCGCCCAAATGGAGCTCATGGCTCAAGATCGTCCCGTTCTTCAGGGTGAGGTTTCCTCGTCCATTCTGGCCGATGATGGTCAGTCCGCCGCTGCTGGAGTTGTTGATCGAGCCACCATCAAGGAGGACTGCTCCGTCAATGACAAAGTCCTCGCCGAGTACGCTGTCCACCTGCAACGTCGAGTTACTGACCGTCAGCGCGGCATTGGTCAGGACGTTGAGGCGGCCGATGATGTCCAACCGTCTGCCGGCGGTGACGGTGTTGAGCAGGAACAATGTGTTCGTGCTCGCGCCAATTCCGCGAATGGTAAGATTGCTGATGGTGAGATTGCCGGTGGGCGTCGTCTGGTTAATGGTAATTGTCTTGGTCGCGCTATTGGTGATCAGAATGGCCGATTGCGTGTTGGTGGGCGCGACACCCGCCGACCAGTCGGCGGCGTTTGTCCACAATCCGCTGCCGGCCAGTGTCCAACTGTTCGTCGTCAGTGCCTCGACATCGGGGGTTTCCACGAACGCAAAAACTGCCACCAGCCAACAAAGCCACTTCCATCCCATAAATCGCCCTCCGAACGAAACTGATGAAGATTGAGCAGACGCGACCCGGCGCTTCTCTGCCGCTAATCCAAACAAAATACGGCTTGGATGTCCAGTCGATTCCGCCCGTTAGGGCACCTGCCCCCTACGGCACCAGCCGCACGCGGTAGAAGCGGGAGGGAATGTTGGTCGCGGCACCGGCGTCGAGGTAGTTGGTCACGCTGCCGATGGTGTTGGTAACGATAAAGAGGTCGGCGAAACTGTTCGTCTGGTAACTTCCATCGCCTGTCCCGGTCGTCCACTGAAGCGCGTTGGTCTTGCCAGGACCCATCATCCACGTCACGCTGACATCATTGCCCGTGCTGACGACATTGCTGATGTGAAAGTAGGAGGCGCCGTTGGTCGGGTCGGTGCCGGCGAGATACTCCTGCAAATTGCTCATGCCATCACCGTCATTATCCAGGTTCGCATCGGCCGCGTTGAGCGGGTCAAGCCCGTGACTCTGCTCGTAGCCATTCGGGATGCCGTCGCCGTCGTCATCGCGATTTGGATCGAGCACGGCACTGCCGTAAATCAGGGTGCCGCCCGTGCGCACGAACTGGCCACAGGAATTGGTCATGACAAGTTTGTCGATGACCAGCGTGCCCGAGTCGAGTTCCAGCATGCCACCGCGCACCTCCAACACGGCGGTACCCGTCGCATTGGTCACGAAGACGTTCCCGCCCGCAACGACGAGATTGCCGAGCGAGCCGCAACCGGAGCCGAGGACCATGTTCGTGTTGATGATGGTGGTTCCGCCAACGACGGTTAACGTGCCGCGACCCATGGTACTGAGGGATGCGACCAGCGCCCGGTCGGCCAGCATGAGACCATTTGAGACCGTCATCTGTCCGACCCCGTTGCCGGCGATCTCGATGAAAGCGGTGCGAAAGCTATTGGTCAACCCAAGCACGCCGCTGGTGACCCACACTGTGCCCGTGCTGAATGTGGACTGGCCGAGGACGAACGTTGACGGAGAGAGATTGGTTCCGCCTGCGATTGTGATTGTCCCCGAGCCGCCGACAGCATTTCCCGTGAACATCTGATCCATCTGGACGGTGCCGTTGGACAGGATCATTGCGCCGCTGCCCGCGTCGCCAATGAAGATCCGCGCGGTGCCGGCATTATTGGTCACCACGAGCCTGCCCCCTGTCATCCACAGAGTACCCGTCGCGCCTGCACTGCTCCCCAGGGTCAGTGAGCCGTTCGCCGCAATCGTGCCGCCGTTCTGCACGGTCAACGTACCCTGGGCAGAGAAGGACGATCCGACGAACATCGCGGAGTTTGACACCATCAGCGCTCCGCCGCTGTCAATAGTGGCGGCGTTAAGGATGGTGAGTGGGGCGGCGACGCCGGCATTGGTGAGTTGCAATGTGTTGATTGTGCCGGAGGGCCCGGACACTGTGAGGTTGCTGATCGTCAGCGATGAGGGCGTGTTGGTGGTCACTGCGTCGATGGTCACGGTCTTGGTGGTCGCGTTCGTGATCAAGTCGGCGGCGTTGGCCAGCGACGGTGTGCCATTCAACCAATTCGCACTGACCTCCCATTTGCCACTGACAGAGTTCGTCCACGTGTTCGTCGGGCTGGCGACCACCGCGAGCGGCGCGGCGAGCCATTCGCTGGCGTTGAGGATCCAGATGTGCTGAACGCCGCCGGCATCGGTCGTGTAGCCATCGAAGAGCGACGTGTCGTTGGGATCACCCGTGCCGTCATCGACGGTTGAGCTGTCGCCCAAGACCACCACACGCCCCTTGCCGTACTGGAGACTGGCGAGCCCACAGAAGTTGTTGGAATCGCTGGAAAGGCCAAACCACATGCGGCTGATGACCGTCGGGTTCTTCGTGGTATCAATCTGAAACTCGTTGCCGTTGAAATAGGCCATGTTGGTCGCCACGCCGACCGGGCCGTTGAGGATGGGATCCCCCACAATGTTGTGATTGAAGGTGTTGTTGCCGCTTTCATTACTCCCTGTCCCCGAAGTACGAAAAATGATGCCGAACGGGTTGTTGGTCAGCCCGTTGTTCGTGAGGAAATCATTCCAAATACTGACCGAATCCTGTCCATCGCCGTTGCGGTCGGAGACCACATGGTCGGAGATCATGAACAGGCTACCGCCGTTGGACACGAAGCTCAGCAACGCCTGCTTCTCGCTGTTGGTGAAGAGGACGTTGGGCTCGTCGATGATGACGACGTCGTAATTCGTCAAGTCTTGCGTGTTGGAAGTACTGTAAGTGAACGTCGTGCCGGCAGGCAGCGTCTCGACGGAATGGCCGCGTTTGACGAGATCAACCGCCCACGCGGAAATCGCGCCATCCCAGTACGTCTCCGCCGTGCCGGCGGTAATGCCGCTGGCAGCCGGTGTCGGGATGCGTTGCGCGTTGGATTCGCTGCCGCCCGTATTAACAGTGAACGTACCTGAGCTGTTCCAAGTGAGGTTGTGAAGATCCGCGTCGATGACCCAGTCGGCGTTGCCCGCGCTCTCGCCGTGGTCGGCATCAAACAGGAAACGCGCCGCGCGCGCGTTTGCGGCGAGACAAACGAAAATAAGAATGGCGACCCTCTTCAACCCGTTGCGACCTTTTCCAGTCTAGTTTTATATTGTGCCACACATGTACGCTGTTAGTAAAGCCCAATCTGACACCTTGACTCTTTTGGACAAACGCCAAAGCCAGGCCGAACGTATCGTTTCTCAGTTTGGAGGCGACAAAACCGCCGAAATATGCTCTCCTTGGCCCCGGCGAGCGATGGAATGGCGTGGAGTGCGAGTGTCCATAGGGCCCAGGTTCTGCGGCGGTTTCAACCATCCTTGGAACATTTCCACCTCCACATTCATCCAAGTTAAGTGATGGATTCAGTCGTGGCATAACTGAATTGGGGAAGAGTCAGAAAGCGAGTGTGGTGTATGAAGCAGTGCGTGATGGTTGCACTACTAATCGGGGTGGCGGCCGTCACAGGGCAAGCGGCTTCCACAAACCCCAGGAACACGGACAGTTCGCCTGTATCCAAACGGATCACCAAATACTGCGACCCCGTGTGCGAAGTCCAGGCGCAAGACTCCGCCTTCTCGTTCCTGATCGAGGCCTACCGGCAATTCCAAGGCCGGCAAATCCAGCTCGACTACGAATCGCGTCTCCGCGCCGCCGCCGGACTCGGCAAGGAGGCTGATTCACTCATCATCGGCACCACGTTGAACAGCACCCGCACGCTGCGCGCGTGGATCGAGGTCCTCGCTGAAAAGGAACGCGACCTGCGCCTCGAACAACTCCAGACCCGTGTGGTGAATTTCACCACCGCCTACCAGTGCGCCCGCAAGGGTGACGAACTGGCTGCCGACCAACCGGTGCCCAGCAAGGTGGACATGCCTGCCGCCGGGCAACAATTGAAGACGCTACGTCTGCTGGCCCTCGGTTCGCCCACGAGAGCGGATTTCCAGAGGGTCACGTCAACGCCGGCCGCCGACATCTTCCTCGACACCGCCCCTGCCGAACCCTGGCAGCAGGCAGTGGTCGGCCCATGCGACGATGGCGCGAAGCCGGCGCAATGAATCCCTGCGTCTTGTAGCTGCGCTTCTACCTGCCACGTCTACCCCGAAACCTTTTCGGGGTTCCACGTGGTGAAGCGCAGATTGCTCGTAGCAGCGCCTCGACACCAGCCCCTACGGGACAAGCCGCACACGATAGAACGATGACGTCCAGTTGGTCACCGCGCCAACGTCGAGATAGTTGGTGACAGCACCGACGCTGTTGGTGACGGTGAAGATGTCGCCGTAACCGCCCGCCACGTCGCTCGAACGCTGCAGCGCGTTGGTCTTGCCGGCGCCCATCGTCCAGATGACGCGCAGGTTGTTGCCCTCGCGCGTGAGGCCCGTGATGCGAAACACTGAGGTGGCGTTTTGCGGGTCGGTGCCCGCCAGAATCTCTTTGATGTTGGGTTGGCCGTCGCCGTCATCGTCCTGCACGGCATCCCTCGGATCGAACGGGTCGAGGCCGTAGCTTTGCTCGAAAGAATTCGCAAGGCCATCACCGTCTGCGTCCATGTCAGGGTCGATGAGCGCGACCCCGTTGGTTACGAGCGCGCCGCCGGTATGGATAAAGCGGGCGCAGGCGTTGGTGATCACAAGCTTGTCCACAGTCAGCCCACCGGCACTGAGCGTGAGCGTGCCACTGCGAACTTCGAGCAGAGCATTCATGGTGGCATTGGTCACAAACAGATTACCGCCGGTGACTTCGACCAAGCCGGTGACGGTGCAACCGAAATCTCCAATGATGAAGCTGGAGTTGACTGCGGTACTGCCCGCAGCTTGGGTGTAGCGATTGGAACCAACGCTCAAGGTGCTGTCAGCGGTGGCGACATTCAAGCTGCCGTAGTTCACAAACGAATTGCTGAGGCTTAGATTGCGGCCGTTCTGGATCGTGAAGCTGCCCAGCGCTGTGTTGGTGGCGAAGTTGGCGAGCGCGTTGGCCGCAAATTGATTGACAATGACCGAGCCAGCACCGTCGAGTATGATCGCGGCCGAGTTGTTGACGATGTTGGCATCCGTGAACTTGAAGGTGCCGGCCACGCGGTACGCGCCGCCGGTGAGTGTCGAGGTGGCGGCGACGAAATTACTGAAGC
>JBGPVO010000036.1:0-8790 GCA_041491705.1 Verrucomicrobiia bacterium | reverse complement strand
AACCGCCTCACCGACCTAGATCGCACTTCCAATGGGAAAGCATTCTCCGTATAGCAAAAGAGTTACGGTCTGTCTATAGGGGTTTCCCTGATTTTGTTGTAAGGTTTTCCCTTACAAGCCGGCGGCCTGATTCCATTGGCTAGAGTGCGCGACAGGCGTCGTCTTCCCCACGCCGCGGTTCACTCCGAACCTCGTGTCGAGCTTCGGAGCAGGGAGCGGGGCGGGCTTGTTCAACGCGGGCGACGGCAAACGGGCCGTTTGCCCTACAATTCCGGAGATTCGGCGTTTCAAGCTGACGCACGACTTTTTTCTTGACGCATTATCGATAATCGATAATAATGTCCATGGCTCTTTGATAGGCGGTTTGTTTTGCGACCGGGGCACGACGCGGTCGCGTTTGCGCCACCGGCAAATCTGTGGCGCGTTTGCGACCTGGGATACTGCATGGTCGCGTCTCGTTGAACTCGGCTCCGTCGGACTCGGCTCCCTCCGACTCGGCTTCGCGTCGTTCGGTTTTGACAGGGAGAGAGGGGGGGCCGGAAAAGGGTGTTTTTGCGAAACGAACCCAATTGCTGATGGTAAGAGGCAGGGGGTAAGAGTCAGTATCGCAAGGAGATGCAGCGCAGACCAAGTTCAACGGCGTTGGGTTCGTTTTTTTGGCGTGGGCAACAAATGTCGGCACGGGCTTGCGGACGGCTCGGCCCGATCTCGGAATCGGGCCAGGGAGAGGAGCTGTCCCTACCAACGACATCGCCGCGTGAGGGCACTTCCTTCGATATCGGTAGCCTATTGTAAGCCCGATGAGCGCGCCACCGTTCGAATCAGCGGGTGATGCGCGTTCCGGTCTTGCCGGCCAGCGCGGCGGGGAGCGCCTCGGGAGTAGTGATCAGGGCTTCGTTGCCGCCGTTTTCGATGAATTGCACGCAGGCCTGTATTTTCGGCAGCATCGAGCCGGGTTTGAAATGACCTTCGGTGATGTACTGTTTTGCCTCGGCCACCGTCATGCGGTCGAGCGTTTTCTGGTTGGGCTTGCCGAAGTTGAGACACACCTTCTCGACCGCGGTGGAAATCACCAGCATGTCGGCGGCGATTCCTTTCGCGAGCACGGCCGATGCGAGGTCTTTGTCGATCACCGCAGCCGTGCCTTGCAGGTTCCCCTGTTCATCCTGCACCACGGGAATCCCCCCGCCGCCCGACGCGATCACCACGAAACCACCGTCGACCAAATGCTTGATGACATCGGCTTCGATGATCTTGGTTGGCTTCGGAGACGGCACGACGCGCCGCCAGCCGCGCCCCGCATCCTCAATCATGGTCCATTTCTCCACGCGCATCCGATCCTCGGCCTCCGCCTTCTTGTAGAACTGGCCGATGGGTTTGCTCGGTTTCTGAAACGCGGGGTCGTTCTTGTCCACCAACGACTGCGTGACGACGGTGGCGACGGACACTTTCAGGCCCCGTCTCTGGAGCTCATTGTCCATGGCCTGCTGAATCTGGTAGCCAATGGCCCCCTGCGTGTCGGCGCCAATGGAATCAATAGGGACTTCATGCAGGATCCCGCGCGAATATTCACTGCGCAACAGGATAAATCCGACTTGTGGCCCGTTGCCGTGGGTGATGACAACGCGGAAGCCCTGGTCGATGAGGTCGGTGATGTGGTGTGCTGTCTCGACCACAGCCGCGTACTGGTCAGGCACGCTCATGTGCTTTTCGTCCTTGATGAGGGAGTTGCCTCCGATGGCGATAACGATGGTTTTCATAGTCTGGTCTCCAATTTCCGAGCAGAATATCCCTTGACACAAACTTTGCCCAGTGAATTGTGCAGTCGGCTGACCGCGCGATGGCCAGTGGTGACCGGCATTGGTGGAAGCCAGCGAAGACGTTGTCGTCTAGCGGCTTACAGATGACCGGATCAATCCCGGGCCGTGGCACAACGGGTCTTTTTGGTAAATTGAGGTTCTTCAACACGTAGTACTGATATGATGGACTAGAGCTATCGCCCTACAAGCCTTGAAATTATTGTCTTGCAAGGCGACCATGCCCATGGTAGGGTCAAAAGGTACGGGGTACTAGGGTTCAGGGACATGGGGTATCTGGATGTAGTATTCAGATGCATCTTTAAGAGGGGTATGGGTATGAAAAAAGTCTTAACGGGTTTGGTCGGTCTCGTATTGTTTGTCGTCGCATCCAACGCCTACGGCCTGACCTTCACGGGCACGAGTATTGGAAACAACGGTGAAACACTGAAAGCCACGGCTACGTTCACCGTCTCCAATCTCGACCTTATTATCACATTATCGAACGACGCCACGTTCGATCCCAACGATCGCCAAGACATCCTCAGCGGGGTCTTCTTCAACATCGCGGGCGACCCCAAGCTTATCCCCGTTTCGGCTGAACTCGGGCTGGATAGCTTGGTCATCGCCCATTCCCTGCCGCTTGGTTTCACCGGCGATGTCGGTGCCGAGTGGGCGTACCGGAACGATCCGAAGAACGCGCCGAGCGGCGCGAACGAGGGAATTTCCGCTACCAATCTGAGAGGGTTCGGCGCCAAGAAGTATCTTTTCCCGGGCGACAGGATCCGTGGAGCCGGACATCCGGGGAATGTCGATTTCGGTCTTACCACGTTGTTCGACCTTCCCGGTAACAACAAGGGCAGCATCAGGCACAAGGGCCTGATCGAGAACACCATTGTTCTCGTTCTCGAAGGGCTACCGGAGAACTTTACCCTCGCGGACATTTCAAACGTGACCTTTCAATACGGCAGAAGACTCAAAGAACCTCAGATCACCGGTGAGGTCGTCGCGGTGGTTCCCGAACCGAGCACGATCATGCTGGTCGCGGTCGGTTTGCTCGGCGCGCTGATGGTCACACGACGCAGGATCGCACCTCGTAGCTATTCTCTCTGCAAGGTGCCAACGCGCCGGTAATGGCTCTGGCTCGTATCCGTCGGTGCGCGCGTCTCAGTCTTTTGGGTGATCCCACCCCCGCTTAATGTGCTGTCCTTAGCCACAGCCAAATGGTGCAACGTGTCGAAGAACGCGGCGCTCTGGCCCGTGAACAGACCCGATTCCTTACGGGTCGACGGTGACGACCCCGCTCAGGATTCCGCCGAGATGACCCGTCAGGGCAATCGCCACCGCCATCACCGTGGCGACCGCAAAATACACCGCGCCGGGCGGCTGCCCGGTGCGCCGATGCCACGCTCGCATCCACCACAACAACCAGAGCATTCCGCTGGAGATGAGCGCAAAGACGAGGTGCAGGCGCAAATTGCCTTTCAACTTCGCACCTTCCAGCAACCACTGCCAAGCCGCCAGACCTGTGGCGATGGCAACCAGTGAACTGATCGCTGCTCCAATAAGATTGTAATATGCCGCCGTCGCCAGTTCCGGTGCCTTTCGCCGACGAGCCAGAACATCAAAGAGCAAGCTCGCCAGTGACAGCGCGATCGGGAAATGTACAATCACCACATGCTGCGCGTGCTTCGCCAGCAGTATGCTCCGAACGTCAAATGGACTCACGTCGAACTTGCCCCTCTCGGTTGCATCCGCGTTCTTGTTTCGATCTTGTCATCTGTGAATCCGACCGCGGTCTGGACACGGCTCCGATGCGTTGACTAATGGACTTCGCCTTCGTGCTCGTGGGGCACGCCTCGCCATATTCCGACTTCTGCCAGCAAACCGCACAGGTACCCTGTACGTCACCGAGGAAAAGCTGCAGGTGATTTTCATGGCCCCCGATTGTTCAGCGCCACCGTATCCCGCCGCTACTGCACGATGATCCTGCCCTTCATGTGCGGATGCACCGAGCAGTAATAGTCATTCGTCCCCGCCGCGGTGAACGTGTAGGAAAACTTCTCATCCGTGTCTAATGCGGGTGAAACAATCGTCGTCTTGTCCGTGCTGAGCACCGTGTGCGGGATATCGTCACGGTTGATCCACGTGACGGTCGTGCCCACGGAAACGGTCAGCGTCTGCGGTTTGTAACTGAAGTTGTCGATCGTGACTTCATTGGGCGCCGGCTTCTGTCCGGCGATGGATCCGTGAACCGCAAGCGACAGCAACAGGGCCGCAATTCCATAACTGAGTCTTGTTTTTTTCACTGTAGTCTCCTTGTCTGTGTTTCGTTTGGGTTTTCTAGCTTGCCAGGGGCGAATCGATAATCGCCAGTGAGCTTTTGCCCTGGACATAATTCACGTCGGTGATTCCCAAGACGCTGCGCAACTTCTCCGCCGGCACCTTCATCGGTCCCGGCGATGTGGCCGTGCCGGGCGCGGGCTGCGGAAATGCCGTGGACATTGCGGTGTGAAACGCGATGTTGCCCTCGACCTTTTGCATCGTTTGGTGGATGTGGCCGTTGAGCACGGTGACGGAACCAAAGCGCTTGAGGTACGAGAGCGCCTGCGCGCTGTCGTCAGTCCCCCAACCCCAGTCCGGGTACACCGTCCACAGCGGGATGTGCGCAAACACCACGATCGGCGTGTCGCTGCCCAACCCCTTCACGTCATCTTCGAGCCATTCGAGTTGGTTGTGGCCAAGGGAACCAAGCCCGCCCGCTTTCAGGTTCAGTACGTTGACCAAACCGACGAAGTGGACTCCGTTGTAGTCGAAGCTGTACCAGCCGTCGCCCCGCGCCTGTTTGCCGTAACGGGCGAGATACTGCTTGCCATTGTCGTTAAGCACGTCGTGCTCGCCGGGAACGTAATGAACGTCCTTCGCCTTGCAGCCCTTGAGCACCTGATCAAGTGTGTCGAATTCTCCTGCCTTCGATAAGTGGCTCAGGTCGCCCGTGTGCAGTAGAAACGCCGGCGGCGTAGGCAACGCGTTGATCCGGTCGATGGCCACCTGCAGGGTGCCCACGACATCCTTGTTCGCTTCCTTGCTGAAGCCGATGTGGCTGTCGCTGATCTGCACGAAGCTGAGCGCGCCCTTTGCCGGCGCGGCCTGCCCGCTGATGACCTTGTCCAGCCCGTAGGACTTCAACACGCCGCCGTAGACGGTCCACAGCACGCCCGTGCCCGCCCACGCCATGCACTTCAAGAATCCGCGGCGGTCGATGCCGTCGTGGTTGTGGTCGTAAATGATTTCGCCTCGCATTGGGTTTACTTGCTCCTCGCTGTATGATTCATTTCACTTTCACCACTAAGACTCCTTGACCGCGCCGATTATTCCCCGAAAACACGCGGGGAACAAATTTGCCGCCCGAGGTTCTCATGGGCAGTAAATGACGCCATTGACCACATACGCAATCCCCGCGATTCCGCTTGCAACCCGCGCGAGTCTGCGCCAATTTGAACGCCACGGGTGGTCACGGTATCAGAGCCTAGCGGGCATAACCCCCATCCTCACGACGCCGATGGCGAATGACGCGGATATGGCCTCCACGACAGACTTCGAAGGTCTCGTGAGCCGTTACTATCGCTCCCTCTACCAATTCGCGTTCAGCCTGACCCGGAGCGAGGCGGAAGCCTGCGACCTTACGCAGCAGACGTTTTACGTCTGGGCGACCAAGGGTCACCAACTCCGCGATGCTTCAAAAGTGAAGACCTGGCTGTTCACCACCCTGCACCACGAGTTCCTGAAGACCCGACGACGACAAACCCGCTTTCCCCATTACGAGCTGGAGAAAATGGACCACGAATTGCCGACCATCTCCCCCTCGACAGTGGATCAACTCGATGCGGACACGGTGGTCGAAGCGCTGGGCCGCGTCGATGAGTTGTACCAGGCGCCGGTCGCTCTGTTCTATCTGGAGGAGCACTCGTACAAGGAAATCGCCGAGATTCTCGAAGTGCCCATCGGCACCGTTCAATCGCGCATCGCGCGCGGCAAGGCCCAGCTTCAGAGGATCTTGATGGACGAAACCGCCGCCAAAGACGCGAAGTCAAGGCAACGCCATGGATAGCCAGCAAGCCAAAGAAATTCTGGGGCTGTATCGTCCGGGCCTCGACGACGCCGGCGACCCGTTCTTTGCCGAGGCGCTCGCCGAGGCTCAGCGCGACCCCGAGCTTGGCCGCTGGCTCGAACGGCAGCACGGTGTGGACGCCGCGTTGCGCCGGAAGTTCAAGCAGGTCGCCGTGCCGGTAGGGCTGGAGCAGCAAATCCTTTCGGAACGCAAGGTGATCCGGCCCGTGATCTGGAGTCAACGCCCTGTCTTACTTGCGGCGGCAGCGGCGGCCATCGTGCTGGCTGTTGTCGCGGGCTACCGGCTACGGCAGACGGAGCCGCAGAACTTCGGGGCCTTCCGCAAGACCATGGCCCAGCTCGTTTCCGGCGAGTACAAGATGATGCTCGAATCGAAGGACCTCAACGTGATCCAGCAGTTCCTCGCCGCGAACCACGGCCCCGCCGACTATACTCTCACAAAGGAGATGGAGAAGCTGACGGCGGAAGGTTGCGCGCTCATTAATTGGCACGGCCAACGCGTCTCACTCGTCTGTCTCGAGCGCGGGGCGGACAACGATCTGTTCCTGTTTATCATCGACCGAGCCGCCCTGCCTGACCCGCCCCCCGGCCAGACGCCACAGTTCGCGCGCGTCGGCACCATGATCACCGCCAGCTGGACCGCTGGCGACAACGCCTACGTTCTCGCCTCCAAGGGCAGCGAAGACGATCTCCGAAAGTTTCTGTAGCCAGGAGCGTTACGGTTGCCTTACGTGGCCGGCCGCTTCCGCTGGCACAAGCGCATTACCAGATAGGCCACGATGATGACGTTGGTGGCCAGCACGCAGGCGCGGATGACGGTCATGTGTCTCACCAACTCGTATACTTCGATGGGAATGAAGGTCGCCGTGATGAACGTGGTCATATACTCCGCCCAGACTTTCTCCATCAGCAGGCCGACGCCTTCTGTCAGCAGCAGCGCCGAATAGATGAACGTGGTCGTGACAATCAGCGCCAGATCGCGTTGCTTCACCAAGCCAAGTTCAATGAGCCAGCGCTGTATGGATTTGCGATGCATGTCCACCTGGAACACACGTGCCCAGTGCGTGAAGACCTCGGCCGCGTCTTTGTGAATCAACGATAGCGCCCCGATGCCTACCAAAAACAACAACAGGCCTTTCACGAGCTTGACAATCGCGATGGCCATGAACCCAAGATCGTGATGTTTTCGGTGAGTCATGGAAGGCGGTCACTATCGCAATAGTTTTTGTGAACGTCGAGTAGTCTTATTGCTCCGTCGCCTTTCATAGAAACGCTCCTCGGGAAAACCGCCATCGTCACGGGTGGCGGAAGCGGCATCGGCCGGGAGATTGCCGTGGCGCTGATCAGCGAGGGTGCGTTTTCGTCCTGTAATCACCATGGAAGCCTGTACTTTTCTGCCTTTCAGGCTTGACATTATCCCCAGCGAAGCATCAAAATACAGCCGTTATGAAAGCCAAACTTCTTTTTATTGTCTTGTTCGCCACGTCGATCTCGTTACTCATTCTCCGTGAAGTGGCCGCCAAGAAAGTCAACTGTCACGGCACCAGCATTCTGCACGTGATGGAACGGACCAAGATGGCGGGTTCGGACGTCGAGTCAAACGCGGTTGGCTCCATCACGCTCAAACAAAACAAACAAGGGCACGCCAACAACCAGCGGCTCACCATCTCCGCCGACAGTCTCCAGAGCAGCACCACCTATCAGTTGTTTGCGTCACTGCGCTCGGATACGAATCTTACGGAGGTGGCCACCTTCACCACCGACGCCCACGGCGATGTGAAGTTGAAATACGTGAAGAAGAATAATGGCAATGGCAACGCCGGCGGCACGGCGCTGCCCGACGTGTTGGATCCCATCAGCGATATCCTGTCGCTGGCGGTCGTCAACAGCGCCACGCAAACGGTGCTGTCCGCTGATTTGATGGCGCCCGATCACCTCCAATACTTGATCAAACGCTGCCTCGATAACGATCATGTTGAGGTCGGCGCGGTCGCCTCGCTTCGCATCCACGCCACACAGAACTTCGCACAGTTTCGCTTACTGGCGTCCGGTCTGGCGTCCAACGCCACGTATTTTCTGAGCGTCAATGACACGATCGTTTCAGACGCCCAGGCTAATGCCAAGGGAGAGTTGAAGTTCGACTCGCTACTGCCCGGCGCACCCGACATCCTCGACATCGACAGCCTCGCGCTCCAGAATTCTTCAAGCAACAACGTCCTCAGCACAACGCTGCCCTGATCATTTTAGCCTGAAATCGCAGAGGCCGGGTCAGTCTGACCCGGCCTCGCTTTTATCTCTACAGCTCTGGTCGGCTCTACGGCCGCCCACCCATGACAAGCGATAGGATTGCCTTCACGGTGTGTAATCGATTCTCGGCCTGATCGAAGACGATAGATTGCGGGCCGTCGATGACGGCGTCCTCGACCTCCGCGCCGCGGTCGGCAGGCAGCGGGTGCATGTAGGAGGCTTCCTTCTTCGCAAGCTTCATCCGCTTCTCGGTGCAGACCCAGCTCTTGTACTTGTTGATGATCTTCATGCCCTCTTCCTTGCGCTTGTCTTCGGGCACGCCCTGGTCCTGCAAATACTGGTGGCAACCCCATGACTTCGGATAGCAGACGACGGCGTTCTTGAAGCCGTCATCCATGTCGTGCGTGGTCTCGAACTTCGTCTTGTTCTCCTTGGCGAACTTCTTCGCGGCTTCGAGCGTCCGCGGCATCAAACTGAATTCCTTCGGATGCGCCAGCGTCACGTCGATGCCGAAACGCGGCAGCAGCCAGATCAACCCCTGCGGCACGCTGAGCGGGCGCGCGTAGGCGGGCGCGTACGTCCACGAGACGACGAACTTCATGCCGCGCAGGTTGTT